>JBDSFP010000271.1:0-4827 GCA_039919415.1 Aquaticitalea sp.
TCCTCATCTCCTGTTGAAGCAACTTCCTTAAATTCCACAAAATTGATGTCCCGTGAAGCTTCCACTTCGAACTTATTTTTGTTTTTTTCAATATAACTTGATATGTCAGATTTTGACACATTTACCAAGCTATCGGAGATACTTGTATAAGGCACATTGACGTATTTGAGGTCCACTGTTTCATTTTCCGATTTGTATTCCACTTCCGCTTCTCCCAAAGTGCTCGCGATACCTGCCTTTATCATGTTGAAATAGGTCTGTTGCTGACCACTGATGGCGATTGATTTTTCACTATCAATCCATTCGTTATAGTTAATCATGGAGTTTCCGATGGGTGCTCTATTCGGATTGATGGCTTTTAAGTTGGCGATGAATTCATTCAATTTGTTTTCATCAAAAACACCTGCCTCATTGCTAAAATCAGGAATGCTGGCAAGATTTTGCTTCAACAACTCTCTCATTTGATCCTTTTCAACCGTCAATCCCAGGGCTTCAAATTGTTTTTCCAATACCACTTTGCGCATTTCCTGATCCCAAACCCGGTTCATTGCCTGTGTTGAAGTACCGGATGGTCCCAATTGGCGCTGAGCCAATTCCACTTTGCCCATAAACTCCTCACGATGAATGTCTGTACCATCGATGGTCGCAATAACATCTTGCGAGCCCGTGAATAGATTTCCTTTTCTGAACAAATCAGATAATATGAAGGAAAATAATGCTAATGCGATGACTGCGATTAACACAACAGATTGTTGTCTGATTTTATTTAAAACTGCCATTATGTTGTATTTGTTTATAAAATATAAGTGCGCGAAAATACCATTTTCTATTAAATAATGAAAGCAGAATATTGTTTATTTAAACAAGGGTGTTTGTTGTTGTGTTGTTTGGTGCAAATTTGTTTATTTCTCGCAAAGGAGCAAACCTTCCTGCCGGCCAGAAGGGGTGCAAAGCTAATAGTGATGATAGTAAATTCAAAAAAAAACAGGTAACTGTGACTCTGCCTGAGAAATGTAACTGAAAATTGGAACCTGCAAACTGCCAACCGAAGATTGAAGTTTATTCTTCGTCGAGAATTTTTAAATTGACCAAATCAATTTTGGTGGAAGAAACTTCCAATATGGTAAAGAGGAAATTCTCAATCTGAACTAGATCATTTATTTGAGGGATTTCTTCTGTTTCATCTACAATCAAACCTCCCAAAGTTTCATAGGTGTCACTTTCTGGAAGATCTAATTTATAGGTTTCATTGATGTAATCAACTTCCAAACGTGCGGAAAAGGTGTAATTATTGTTATCAATTTTTTCTTCAACCAACTCAATGTTATCATGCTCATCTTCTATTTCTCCAACCAATTCCTCGACGATATCTTCCACCGTGATGATTCCTGAAGTCCCTCCATATTCGTCGATTACAATCGAAATACTTTTTCTTTTTTTGGTCAAAAGATTCAAAACATCTTTTACCAACATGGTTTCTGGAACAAATTCCACAGGCATTACGACCGATTTAATGGTTTTCGGTTTTTTAAACAGGTCAAAGGAATGCACGTAGCCCAAAATATCATCAATGGAGTCATCATAGACCACCACTTTTGACAAGCCAGAGGACGTGAACAAGGCGCTCAATGTTTTAATGGAATCCCCAATATCCAAGGCAATGATTTCGGTACGCGGTATCATGACTTCTCGGGCTTTCACTTCCGAAAACTCCAAGGCATTCTGGAAAATCTGAATTTCGCTATCGATTTCATCATGTTCCTCAACCGATTCCATTTGTTCACTGATGTAATTGCCCAACTCCACTTTGGTCATTACCAACTGCACATCAACTCCGTGCGATTTAAAAATATGTTTGATGACCATGTTGGAAATCCAGATGACAAAATCGGAAATGTACCAAAATAACAAATAGAAAATATAGGCCGGAATTGCCAATAGTTTCAATAGAGAATTGGCATAAATCTGAAAAAACACTTTGGGCAAAAACTCGGCAGTAATTAAAATGATTAAAGTGGAAATAATGGTCTGTGTAAGCAAGCTCAAATCATTCAGCACATAGTTTAAAAAGGCAAAATCGGTAGGCAACATGGTTTGAAACCAATGGACGAGCAAATCGCCCATCAAAAATCCATAGACCACTAAGGCAATATTGTTGCCTATGAGCATGGTGGCAATGAATTTGGAAGGTTTTGCGGTAATGTTTGATAAGGCTAGAGCAAGAACGCCACGTTGTTTCTTTTCAATTTCGATATGAATTTTATTGGAAGACACATAAGCGATTTCCATGCCTGAAAAAAAGGCCGATAAAACAAGTGATAGAATAATGATGAGAACATTGATATCCATAGATTACTTCTTTGGAGTATCCTCAAATTTTTTCATGAAACGTTTCTTGAAGATATACATAAAAAGTGCCAATGCCGAAAAAAACAACAGCATATAAGCTCTGTCCCTATCCAAATTCCAATTTCTAAAGGTCTCATAGATAAAGAAAACGGCGACAAATAAATAGGCGTATTGTATAAATTTTTGAAGTTTCATGCAGTAAAAGTTAACTCGTGATGGACAAAGATAACCAATTATTCATCTAAATAGATGATTCCGGTTCCGCCCACCGCTTCAAAGTTTTTAAAATCTTTGTCAGAAGTAAAACCTTCTCCGGTCATGATTTGTGTTGGAGAGACAAATTTAAACGGTTCATTTGAAAAAATCCGTTCGTTCTTCTGATCGTAATAAAGTTGATCGGCAAAAATACTGTCATTCTGTTGCGTGATGATAATAACATTTTTTTGTAAATCGATCAAATCTGTGTCAGAATATGAAATGGCATAATCGGCAAGGATCGTGCTTTTTTTGCCTTTGTCATATAGTAGAAGTTTGATGCCTTCCGGAAATTCACTAAATGAAAATTGCCTGTTTGAATAGTCCTTCATTTTTGGACTCATCAGGTTGGCTTTCACGATTCCGGAATCAGTATATTTTAGATTGATGTTTTCCGCGATGCCAATGGGTTCATTCTGTAGCACACCAATCTGTTGGACTTCCTTAAAGTTGTCCTTGCACGAAAAAAACATAGTCACAACGAACGCTGTGACTATGAGTTTAAAAATATGTGTTTTGTAAAGATTCATTTAGATTTTTGGCACCGTCACGCTAGAGCCGATCCAACATCCAATTTGTATGGTCTGTCCACCATTACCTTTGGTAAAGATATCGCTTTTGGTTGGTGCTTTACCTTCATAACTAGCGGCCAATTGGTTTGCGTAAGTTGATAAACTTCCATCTACTTTTGCTGCTTTGCGGGCTTCAGAGGCAGCCAACCAATATACTGCTCTCTTTTCAAAAACATCCTTACCACAATCGTTGGCACTGGCTGCATACATTTGTGCAATGGCAACATATGCTCTACCATTGGATGGATTAAGGCTCAAGGATTTTTGATAATAGGTTCGTGCGCTTCCAAAGCTACCTTGTTTCTTCATGGTGTTTCCAAAACGCATCGCCAATTTTGATTTTTTCAAAGGGTCTTTTTCCAAATCATACGATTGGTTCAAATATTCGTTACCTTCATTGGCTTTACCTTGTTTGAACAACAGTCCAGCAACATAATATTTTGTATCTGCTGAAGGCGCAGTTTCGTCATAAGCCTTTACCAATTGGATGTATAACGGATCGTCAGAACATTCTTTGGTGGCCATTCTGTTTACGGCACGTTGCAACCAAACTGCATCGGTTTTCTTTGTTTCAAAATCCTTTTGATATAAAGGAATCAAATTTTCACAATTGGCCAAAACACCTAATTTGCTATCGATACTTCCACCGATTTTATCATAGTTTTCCAAATAGCTGTTATAGGAATCCTTATATTCCTGCTCTTTGGGAGTCAAAGCAGTACCAGCTTCTTCTTTTTCAACCAACGGATTTAGTTTCAAGGTATAGTTATCAACTTCCTTACCTATTTTGTCTGAAACATCGTCGTATTTATCAAACACATTTTGAATAGGCACTTGTTTTGCATCGTACATGTCCACAATTGCAGAGAAGTAAATATACAAGGCTCTTGGATTTGTAAAGTTGTCCGGGTCTTCCTTATAGGCACTGTCGAACATATCATAAATCTGATGGTCGGTAGCTCCCAAATCAGTTTTACTGTCATACATCAATTCACCTTTGTCGCTCAATACATTACCCTTGGTATAATTGGATGGAAAATTAGCCAATCCTTCATCCCAAAGTTTCATGAGGTCATTCAAGTACCCAACCTTTTCTGCGCCGGAAGAATTCTCAATTTTAAATTTCAGGATTTTTTCTCCATATGCATAAATGGCACGATTGAATTTTGGACATTTGGCTCTTACCTTCATCCAAGGCTCATAGGCTTCGTTATATTTATTGCTCTTATAGTAATCGGTAAAAATGGTCAGATTTGTCATGCACTCTTCATCCTGCTGAGCAAAAGTGTGGTTAAAACCTAACATTAGGGCGGCTACTACTAAAATAATTCTTGTTTTCATCGTGTTTTTAATTATATGGTTAATCAAATTTTGTTTTTTCGAACCATCTTTGATTTAAAGATAAACTAAATTGGAGATTTACGAAATTCTCTTGAATTAAATTTTGGTTAGTGGTTCCTCTTTTACCAAATTCAATTCCAATATTACCGTTTGAAAATAAACCTCCAATTGGCAATCCTAATCCAAAAGACATGCCAAACTCTTTGATAGTTTCATTATTTATTTCCAGACCAGTGTTTTCAAAGTGCAAACCACCTCTATAAACCACTCGTTTCCAGTATTTTGAAAAGGAATCATAATCTGGAATATA
>JBDSFP010000289.1:0-3426 GCA_039919415.1 Aquaticitalea sp.
GTTACGGGAGTTGGGTAAAAAAGACATTGCAGTTTCCGTTTAATATAAATGGATAATTATTTAATACAATGAAATTATGTTTAAAAGATTTCTAAATAGTTTAACAAATACTAATAAATCAACATCCATGAAAGAAGGTACCGTAAAGTTTTTTAATAATGCCAAAGGTTTTGGTTTTATTACAGTAAAAGACACCAACGAAGAGATTTTTGTGCATTCCTCCAATCTCATAGATAAGATCAAAGAAAACGATACTGTTTCCTTTGAGGTGGAACAAGGAGAAAAGGGGCCGAGCGCCATTAAGGTAAGTGTCATTTAATAACCAAGTGTATTAACATTGAGAAGCCATCATAACTGATGGTTTTTTCATTCCTTATAAAATGTCATAATTTTTATTAACCAACCAAACGTAATGAGATGGCAGAACAAAAAGATTTAGACTTTACCTATACAACTATCGATCAGTTATTTCGGTTGAGTATGGGCGAATCGGCAGATTATAGCGGTGCCAAATATGACGGTGATTTTTCAATGTCTTTGGAAGCTGCCCAAAAACAAAAACATAAATTCATAGCGGACAGCCTTCATATTAAAAAAGGAAGCAAGGTATTGGATATGGCATGTGGGTGGGGACCTTTTATTAGGTATATTAATACTGAAAGAGGTGCCGAAACTATTGGTTTAACCTTATCAGAAGGACAAGCAGCAGCCTGCCAAAAGAATGGAATGAACGTCATCGTAAAAGATTGTCGTACGGTCACACCTGAAGATTTTGGAACTTTTGATGCCATTACCTGCATTGGCGGGCTTGAGCATTTCTGCTCCATTGAAGAATGGAAAGCTGGAAAGCAGGAACAGATCTATAAAGGTTTCTTTAGGACGCTTTACAACTTGTTACCAGTGGGAGGACGGTTCTACATGCAGACTATGACCTTTGGTAAGAATATGATTGATTTTAAGGAGATTGATGTCAATGCCGAAAAAGGCTCAGCAGCGCATGTCATGGCATTGATGATCAAGGAATTCCCGGGATCTTGGTTGCCGTATGGTCCTGAAATGGTCATCCGAAATGCCGAGCCACATTTTAGAATGATATCCCAAAGCAGTGGCCGATTGGACTATATTGAAACCATTGCTCAATGGCGGAAAAAGTTTAGGGCGTTCAATCTTAAAAAGTATTGGTTATACCTTTCCCTAGTTCCTAAATTGATTACAGATACGGAATTCAGACATCAAGTGGCTGTTTTTAGAATCAGTCCCAACAGGATTTGCTTTGAGAAAGAGATTATGGAACATTATCGATTGGTGTTTGAAAAAGTATAGATTGATTATATCTTCCTGTTATTGCGAGTATAGCAAAGCAAACTTTCCAAATACTAAGTATTTTCAACAAAGTTCAGATCAAGCACGTTAAAATTATTGGATGCTTTTACCAATAAGGTAGAGCCGATAACTCCGAATAAGTCATTGGTTTTAAGCACAAATTCGGCTTGCTGTTCTATTTTGTAATTAGGAATCCCTATTAACGTAAGATCTGTAGATTTTGAATGCTGTTTGATGATATTATAAAATGATTCTTGCTCAACAGCATTATCAATAATGAGAATGTCAACAATGACCCTTAAATCCTCAACAAGTTCAGCTATTTTGGAATGGATTAAAGCATTCTCAACATTGTTATTGTTGACAAACAGAACGCGAATGGTTGTATTGAGCCATTTTGGCGAAGCAATGATAAATCGAGCAATATTCAACATCATTTCGGCATTTTTACTATCCGTTTCCCGCCACCAAAGATCGACGGTATGATAGCTTCCAAACTTAGTTTTTTTATCAAAATCCAGATATAACAGATTATAATCCAGATGCAGGAGTTTTTGTGTCATTGTGGCATATTCTTCAGAACTTTCCAGACCTTTGGGCCAGCCCATCATGACGGTGTTGGGTTCTACACCCGAAAATCCAAATGTGGTGGCTATATTGGTGATGCCTTCATATATATTTTCAACTTTTACCTGTCTGGCAAAAATGCCAAGGTCTGTAAAATTATCGTCTCTTATTATCTGTTCGGTTTTTCTGAAAGGCATATCATTTTCATGATCGACAATGAGTTTAAAATTGGTGACGATTCCTGTTCGTCCGGAAACGGTTTTGGCCAGTTCCAATAAATATTTTTGATGTTTACTTTGTCCGCTGAATAGGATGACATTGGGATTCCAATTGGAGTCCTTGTCCACAACGCGCGCATCTATTCGTTTCAAGCCTTTGTTCACCACATTTTCCCAAACACTTCGCCAAACATCCTTGGACTGTAATTTCACTTCCTTTCGTTGCAAGATAAAATAGATACCTCCGATGATCGCCAGGGCGCCGAACATGGCAAACATGTCTAATTTGAACATGACCGCAAAACAAGCAATAAAACCAAGTAGGCCAATCCAACGCTTGATTTTAAAGGTGGGTTGAAAGTCTGGATTTGCCCAACTTTCCAAGAAAAACGAAATGTTGATAAAGCCGTAAGCCGTGAGGTAAAACATGGATACGACTCGGGCTATCACATCCAATTCGCCAATTAAAATACCTGCTTCAGCAATGATGAAGACCATCATAAGTGCATTCACAGGTTCGTTATTGTGTCCTTTGCCATTTGCGAACACTTTGGGCGTCACTTTGTCCACCGACATGGCTTGCAGAATACGGGGCCCACCAAGGATGCCACCAAGTGCCGATGAAAGGGTAGCTCCCCAAACACCCGCGACCACTGCAGGAGCAAATAATGCCATTGTCATGAGAACATTATAGTCTGATTGCAAGAGTTCTGAATTAATTTTGTAAGCTATAAAAATTGCCAGAAAAATATAGACAATTAGCCCAATACCAATCGCCCACAAGGTGCCTTTTGGAATGGTTGTTTTAGGGTCTTTGAGATCGCCACTCATGGCAATACCAGCGGTAAACCCTGTAACAGCAGGGAAGAAGACCGCAAATAGTATTTCCATGGAAACAGAACCCGTTGGAGCAACCATACTCACCGTTTCAGGTGCGAATTCACTAGTACCAAAAACGATGGAAATGATGGAGACAACAATCGCAGTCAAAATAATATATTGGCTCTTAAGCGCTATAGAAGTACTGATCAATGCCAAAACGGTTAAACCAACCAAGGCTATGGTACCCGTAATCCGGAAGTCATTAATGGCCATGCCAAAACCAAAAAAATTATTGAAACTTTCCGCAAAACCTATTAAATACAAGGCAATGGACAGCGCAGTTCCCACATAGAGTGCAATGCCAATCGAACCACCAATAGGAACGCCCATACTACGCGAAAGTACGTAATACACGCCGCCAGCACCAATTTTTTTGTCGGTGGCGACGGAAGAAATGCTCAATCCAGTGGTAATTGAAATCACATGGGCAATTACA
>JBDSFP010000315.1:0-5146 GCA_039919415.1 Aquaticitalea sp.
CAAAAATAAGCTCCAGAAATCTGATAGAACCAAATGATAAGCGCCAAAATGCCGCCACCAACAATCGACATCATGAGCAAACCTTTGACTTTGTCCAGCCAAAAAGTCTTTATGGTTGTTTTGTTGAAACCGAACTTTTCTTCAATTACAAATGTTTTATAATAGGAAAACGGTGTTGAGATAATATCGCTGCCCAACATAATAATTCCAAAGAAAATCAATGCTACAATGATAGGCTTATCACTGAAGGTTCTCGCAAACGTATCCACATATTCAAAACCATCCAATATTAAAAATCCTAATGTAAGAACGATTGAAAACGTGGAACTGAACACCCCAAATTTATAATTAGCCACTTTGTAAGCCTGTGATTTTTTATATTCGGCGTCGTCGTAGACATCTTGTAATTCTTCAGGAATAGGGTCATTATAATGTTTTGCATTGAGCGCATCCAAAAGTTTGTCGACGATAAAATCGAGGAGAATGATGCCGATGATGAGGTAGAATAGGGTTGTAGCGGTCATTTTTTTAGGTCATTGCGAGACTTTGCAAAAGCCGTGGCAATCTTTTGTTAATTTGTTGAATTCTAATTTAGAATTTAATCATGAGATTACTTTGCTTCGTCTCTCGCAACACCTCGCAATGATGTTTCAAAGAAAATTCCGTTGCCGTTTCGCTTCAAAAATAAGAATTCCTGCGGCAACAGACAAATTCATCGAATCTATTTCGCCCTGCATGGGGATGAGGATGTTTTCAGTAGAGTTTTCAAGCCATGCCTCGCTCAGGCCTGTGGCTTCGGTACCGACGACAATGGCTGTTGGTTGGGAGTAATCTTGAGTGGTATATCCCACTGAAGATTGTAAGGCAGCACAATAGATTTGAATGTTATGTTCTTTTAAAAAGCTGATGATTTCAGAGGTTGTCCCTGTCGCAATTTGATTGGTAAACAAACATCCAACACTCGAACGGATAATATTAGGATTGTACAAATCGGTTTTTGGGTTGGCGATAAACACAGCATCAATATTGGCAGCATCAGCCGTTCTCAATAAGGCGCCTATATTTCCTGGTTTTTCTGGTGCTTCGGCAATTAATATAAGCGGATTTTTATTTTTGAATTGAATATTTTTAAGATCATGGCCTTTGCTTTTTGCAAGTGCAAGAATACCTTCCGTCGTGTCGCGATGGGCGAGTTTTTGGTATACCTCTTGACTGATTTGTAATGTTGTTTGTTGTGGAGTTATTAAGTCGTTTAGTTGGGCTTCTGAAAATAATCCTGGATCATATAAAATGGTTTCAATTTCATAGTGGCCTTTGAGTGCCAATCGGATTTCGCGTTCGCCCTCAATTAAGAACGTGCCTGATTTTTTGCGTTCGCGGGATTTTTCCTTGAGTTGATATAATTCCTTGATGTATGGATTTTGAATGCTTGTGATTTCCTTTTTCATATTAAAACAAAAGTAGCAGATTTTAATGTAATCGTTGTAAATTTGAAACGACAAACAGTATCAAACTAAACATATTATTTTCATTAATGAATTAAAAACTCTTCGATCATGAAAAAACTAACCTTTCTACTTTTATTGCTTCTCACAATTACTTCTTGTAAGGATAAAAAATCCGAATCGGAAATGCCAATGGACACATCAACCGAACAACCCAAAGAAGTGGAAAAACCAAAATATCCAGAAAATCTGACCAAAGTATTTGATGCCCATGGTGGTTTGGATACTTGGAAAACGATGCGAACTTTGGAATTTTCCATGGAAAACCCTGATGGCAATGAAATCACCACGACGGATTTGAAAGAACGGTATTCTTTAGTCGAAATGCCAAAACATACTATTGGTTTTGATGGCGAAAATGTCTGGATGAAAAGTAAAGGAGGAGCAAAATATGAAGGCAATCCAAAATTCTATTACAATTTGATGTTCTATTTTTATGCGATGCCGTTTGTGTTATCTGACGAGGGCATTTCTTATTCTGATGCGCAACCTTTGACAGTGGAAGGCAAAACCTATCCAGGTATCCAAATATCTTATGAAAGTGGAGTAGGAGCGTCCCCTGATGATCAATATGTGTTGTATTACGATACAGATACCAATAAAATGGCTTGGTTGGGTTATACGGTAACCTATTTTAGCAAAGAAAAGGCAAAGGAATGGCATTTTATAAAATATTCTGAATGGCAAAATGTGGAAGGCCTTTTACTTCCAGAAACTTTGACTTGGTATGCTGTGGAAAACAATGTGCCTACAACAAAAAAGAATGACGTGAAATTCAGCAATATTAGCTTGACCACTGATAAAATGGATTTAAGAATGTATATGATGCCTGATGGCGCTGAAGAGATACAGTAAATTAAAGCCGTCCGTTCGACCGCAGTCGAGAACTCCGTTTTACAGGGATTAGGTATCGACTCCGCTCGACCAGACAGAATTAAAGCAATCTTTTTTCTCTGCTCTATATTCTATTTTCTTTAGTTACTTTTTCTGTGACTCATATTTCTCGGAATACCGATGCCATAACTTCGTTTGGTGTGTTTCAAGACTTATGGCACGGCCGTTAATGAACGCATGTGTGAGTTGATTGGTGCGCATATCGAGAGCATCACCTTCACTAATGAAAAGCGTGGCATTTTTCCCTGTTTCCAAGCTGCCGTAATCTTTGTCAATGCCTAGAATTTTTGCGGCATTCAAAGTGATAAGGCTTAAAGCTTGCTCCTTAGTCAAACCATAAGCGACGGTCGTTCCCGCATAAAAAGGGAGGTTTCGAGCATTCATGCGTTCTTTGCCACCACTATTTTCAATGGCTACCAACACACCTTTGTCCACTAGCAATTTTGCCATTTTATAAGGTAAATCATAATCATCATCATCCGAATTTGGTAAGGTATGTGAGTACATCAGCAATATGGGAATGTTATTTTGTTTTAATAAATCGCCGACTTTGTACGCCTCGGCACCTCCAACAATGACCATAGAAGTGACTTTGTTTTCTTTAGCAAAATTGATGGCATCTGTAATTCCTTTTGCATCATCTACGTGAATGTATAATTTTTTGGATCCGTCAAACAATCCTTCGGTGGCTTGATAGGGTAAATTAATGGACGATTTGTCACCTTTGGAATAGGCTTTGGTTTCATTGAAAAAACTGCTTACTTCAGCCACTTGTTCGCTATATTTGTCATTCAGTTTTAACCCTGGATCTTCACCAAGCCACCAACGACCTCTTGTATAATTATTTGGCCAATTGAGATGAATACCATCATCGGCTTTGACCGTGGCATCTTCCCAGTTCCAAGCGTCAAATTGTACAATGGAAGATGTTCCTGAGATACGACCACCACGGGGTGTAATCTGGCCCATCAATACACCATTTGGGCGTGTGACTTCGACCACTTTCGATTCCGCATTGTAGGCAATAATGCTCCTGACATGTGGAATCATTCCGCCAATCTCTGCATCATCTTCAGTAGCTCTTACAGCATCAATTTCTACCAATCCCAAAGTGGAATTTGGAATGATGAATCCTGGATAGACCTGTTTTCCATTAGCATTGATGACCTCCATATTGGTCAAATCCATTTTTACAACGGTCGCATCAGCAACAGTTGCAATCTTACCATCTTTGATGATGATGAGACTGTTGTCTATTACTTGACCGTTCCCAATATGTGCAGTTGCACCCATTATTGCGATATCTTTTGTTTGTTTTGATCCAGGAGTTTGTTGGGCGAAACTAATCGATGTACAAAGTAAAGTAATGATTAATAGTTTGATTGTTTTCATTTTTTTTTTGTTTCTCGCAGAGGCGCAAAGGCGCAAAGCAATTGAATTTTATTTTTTAATTTCTATACACTGAATACTGAATACTGAATACTGAATACTGAACACTGAACACTGAATACTGAATACTGAATACTGAACACCGAACCCTATTCCGAGTCACAATGTAAATATTCCTTTTCTTTTTTCTTAATCGGTTGTGTTTTCAAGCCGTCATTTTTAGCTTTCAGCATGTCATTGATAAGTTCGCTTTTTTCAACTTTCATCGCAGCTTCCATTTGTTCGTTGCGCTGCACATCAAAATAAGTAGCACCTTCAATGATTGTTTTTTCGGCTTTAGCATAAATGGAAAGCGGATTATCGCTCCACAGCACCAAGTCAGCATCTTTACCAACTTTGATGCTTCCCACCCAATTGTCAAGATGCAATAACTTCGCAGGATTTAGGGTTACGAATTTCCAAGCTTCCTCTTCGCTCATGCCACCATATTTGATGGTTTTGGCAGCCTCTTGGTTCAAGCGTCTGGACATTTCGGCATCATCGCTATTGATGGCAACCGTAATTCCAACATTGTGCATAATGGCTGCATTGTAGGGAATGGCGTCAATGACTTCATACTTATAAGCCCACCAATCGCTGAATGTGGAAGCGCCAACCCCGTGGGCTTTCATCTTGTCGGCAACTTTATAACCTTCAAGAATGTGTGTAAAAGTGTTGATGTTAAAGTTGAATTGTTCTGCGACCTTCATCAGCATATTGATCTCACTTTGCACATAAGAATGACAAGTAATGAAACGCTCTTTGTTCAAAATTTCAGACAAGGTCTCCATTTCAGTATCCTTACGATACGGTTTTCCGCTTTTCTTTAAGGCATCATAAGCATTTGCCCGTGTGAAATAATCGATATAAACCTGCTCAACACCCATTCGCGTTTGTGGGAAACGATTGGTTTCGGTGTCGCCCCAATTGCTTTGCTTGACGTTTTCACCCAAAGCAAACTTGATAAATTTTGGAGAATTGGTATAAATAAAGTCTTTAGCAGGTTGTCCCCATTTGAGTTTGACAATGGCCGAGCGTCCACCAATTGGGTTTGCTGAACCATGTAAAATTTGTACAGAAGTGACACCGCCTGCAAGATCACGATAAATGGACATGTCAGTTTCGTCAATCACATCTTCCATGGATACTTCTGCCGATGAATTTTGTCCTGATTCATTTACGGCGGCCGCTGCAATATGCGAATGTTCATCAATAATTCCGGCGGTAAGATGTTTTCCTGTTGCATCAATTACTTTGGCATTGCCGTCGGAAAGATTCTGTCCGATTTAGGCAATTTTTCCGTTCTTGATGAGTACATC
>JBDSFP010000357.1:0-13171 GCA_039919415.1 Aquaticitalea sp.
GGATTGGAACTTCTGCTTATGAAGCAGGTTTTGAAAAATATGATAAGATACTGCAAATTGACACCCTAAAATTTGATGGTGCAGCCTCCATAAATGCGATATTGAGCACTTTCAAAAATGGAGATACCATTAAAATATCCTTAGAACGCTATGGAAATCCAATGGAGAAAATGCTGAAAATACAAACGGGAACCTCCTACAATATAAAATTGATGAACGCCAATTCCAAGGAACTGAATAAAGATATGATAGAAAAGCGTTCCAATTGGTTGCAATCTAAATAATAGCAACTAAAAACGTCACGCTTTTCAGCATGACGTTTCTATATATTTTTTCCAAACTATTTTTTTGGTCCCGATAGCTATCGGGATTGGAATTTGACTTTTATTGAAAGTTATCCGAGGGTAGTTTAATCCACCAAAACAATGGCTTTGTTATCTCTCATTTCAAGTGTTCCACTTGTGATGTGAAGCATCCATTTTTCATCTGCTTGAATGAATTTAGCTTCATGACCTTCAGCAATAGTTGGGTTACCTTTGAATTTCACGTGACCTTCGCCCAATAAGGATACAATGGCAGCGTGGTTGTTCAACATCTGGAATTCACCCTCAACACCTGGAACAGTGACACTTTCTACATCTCCGCTTACTAATGAAGCTTCTGGTGATACGATTTCTAAATACATCTTTTCTAAGTTTGCAGTCTGCAGTCTGCAGTCCGCAGTCACTGAAGACTGAAGACTGAAGAGTGAAGACTCATTTTACGCTTCCGCCAGCATTTTATCTCCAGCTTCAATCGCTTCTTCAATGGTTCCTTTAAGATTAAAAGCCGCTTCTGGCAAGTGATCTAATTCACCATCCATGATCATATTAAAGCCTTTGATGGTTTCTTTGATGTCTACCAATACACCTTTTAATCCTGTAAACTGTTCCGCTACGTGGAAGGGTTGCGACAAGAAACGTTGTACTCGTCTTGCTCTGTAAACGGCTTGTTTATCTTCTTCAGAAAGCTCTTCCATTCCAAGAATGGCGATGATATCCTGTAATTCTTTATAACGTTGCAATAACTCTTTGACGCGTTGTGCACAATCGTAATGTTCTTTTCCTAAAATGGCAGCCGTCAAGATACGCGAAGTTGAATCCAATGGATCCACAGCCGGATAAATCCCTAGTTCCGCAATTTTACGGGACAATACGGTCGTTGCATCCAAGTGGGCAAAGGTCGTTGCAGGGGCAGGATCGGTTAAATCATCCGCAGGAACATACACCGCTTGTACAGATGTAATGGAACCTCTTTTTGTGGAAGTGATACGCTCTTGCATGGCACCCATTTCTGTCGCCAAAGTTGGTTGATATCCTACCGCAGATGGCATACGACCCAACAAGGCCGATACTTCAGATCCAGCTTGTGTAAAACGGAAAATGTTATCTACGAAGAAAAGTACATCTTTACCTTGTCCTTCACCAGCGCCATCACGGAAATATTCAGCAATAGTTAAACCTGATAAGGCCACACGAGCACGCGCTCCAGGAGGTTCGTTCATTTGTCCAAATACGAACGTCGCTTTGGATTCTTTCATGATATCTTTATCAACTTTCGATAAATCCCATCCGCCTTCTTCCATGGAGTGCATGAAGTCATCACCATATTTAATAATACCTGATTCCAACATCTCTCTCAAAAGGTCATTTCCTTCACGAGTCCGCTCTCCAACTCCAGCAAAAACTGAAAGTCCACCGTGACCTTTTGCAATATTGTTGATCAATTCCTGAATCAATACCGTTTTACCAACACCAGCACCACCAAACAGTCCAATTTTACCACCTTTTGCATAAGGCTCAATCAAATCGATGACTTTGATACCTGTGAATAAAACTTCAGTGGAAGTTGATAGATCTTCAAATTTTGGTGCTTGTCGGTGAATTGGCAAACCAGCGACGCCAGCTTTAGGCAAATCGCCCAATCCATCAATCGCATCACCAATCACATTAAACAAACGTCCGTAAACGTCCTCGCCAATTGGCATTTGTATAGGAGCACCAGTTGCAACAACTTCAGTTCCTCTACTTAAGCCGTCAGAAGAATCCATCGCAATGGTACGAACGGAATCTTGACCAATATGGGATTGTACTTCCAAAACCAATAGTGAACCATCAGGTCTTTTAATTTCCAATGAATCATAGATTTTCGGAAGCTTTGAACCCGCTTCAAACGCCACGTCAATCACGGGACCAACGATTTGTGCAACTTTACCTGTAACTTTTGACATTAGTTATATGTTTATTGTTGAATTGAAATTTTACAAGAAAAACATCCTTCCCCAATCAATTTTGGTACTTCGTTTTTCGCGCTGCAAAGATATAGTTTTTAATTTAAAATAAAAGTCTATTTTTCTATTTTTTGGATAAAAAAACACCTCCAAAGGGAAGGTGTTTTTTTATTATATTTTGAATTTAATTTATCGTAAATCAAAAGAGTAATTTGTTGGATAATTACCAACATTTGCTTTCACTCCTGCAGCGATAAAATTCGAACCGTATGTGGTATCTATGGCTTCTAAGAATTTATTAGCTAAAGCTGCATAACCTCTTGCGGTTAAATGGATACCGTCCAAACTGACCAAACCGCCTAATACCAATTTAGTGGTCAATGTAAATCCACTATCGGAAATACCTGTGGAGGAAGCTTGTTCTAAAAGTCCCTTTAAATCTACCAATGCCAATCCGTTGGCTGATGCAACACTTGCAATGGTAACATTGTATGCATCCGTTGCAGTTTTGATGGCGAGTTGTTCACTTGGTATTAACACCCACTTATCCTCTAAAGGATTTGTCACACCTTCTACTGAAAATTGCCCTGCTAGGGCAGCTGATAAACCTAAAGATTGCAAATAGGCAAATGTTGTGGTGTTGACCGTACCAATAATAGTACTACTAGGTAGCACAAATAAATCTGAAGCAGTTGCTTGTCGTGTTTGTCCATAAATGGTTCCAAACAAATTAGCTACAAGTGGTGCCGCTGCAGCCGGTAATCCAAACGATTGCACAAAAGCTGGAAACGTTGGGCTTGCATTTAAAACGCCTGTAATTTGAGCAGATATATCGGCCAATGTTTCATCTTTTATGACTACAGCACTGGCTGCATCCGTTGAGAACTCTATGGAGCGTTCTGAAGCATTGTTGATGGCACCCACAGATTGTAAATAAATGTACACTTGATTCAGTTGCCCAAACACACCATTAAGAGTTGGAATTAATGGTCCAAAACTTGGGTTTAATGGACTTAATGGATTAAAAGGCACCGTTGTAAAGTGTGGTAAACTTGTGATGTAAGGCACATTAGTTACAACTCCTTTAGCACCATTTGAAGTCAAAGCTGTCACTTCACTTGAAAAAACTTGTGCAAAGACATTTGGATCTGTTATATCATTGCCGCCATAGGTTGCTGGATTGAAATTTCCAGTTTGATCGACACCACTTCCTCCTGCTGTGGCATAAAAGATAATGTCATTTCCACCTACTTCAGAAAGTGTAAAAAATGTCGGATTCTGTGCAACCGCATCGCCAATTACTGTGGCACTTGCGGAAGAAGCCATTCTGGCAAAATATGGATTGGCCTGTCCAATAGGAACGCCTGCAAGATTACCATAGCCAGGTGCAACAAAATGAAAACTTTTAGCTCCGGGAACACCCATATTGTTGAATGGCCCTGACAATACATTGGTAACTTCAGTAGTAGGAGTCGCAGGCAAAACTTGAGGTCCTGATCCGTTAAAAAATAATCTTGGATTCGCAATTTGATTCCCATTAAAAAGCAATCCTCCAATATTATCACTCATCAGAGGTTGGGTAAAATCCCCACCTCCAATGTTCATGAATTGTTCGTTCAATATATTTGGAAATGAATTGGTCTGACTTGCGATAAATAGGGCACCATCCGTATATCCAGCCGTAAAAGAGCCGCCAACTGCAACATAATTGGAGAAATCTGCCGAACCTGCGGTCAATTCTGGTAAGGGTTCTGGATCAGGAGTATAGTCGTAATTATCATTGTTGCAAGAAGTAAAACCGATGAGGACGGCTGAAAATAGTAGATATTTTATAGCTTTCATGTGAAACTGATTTTTGTTTTATATTATAAATTATTGATGGTCCATGACACATAATACATAGAGCCGACGTTTCCAACGCCAATGGCTGTGTAATATTCATCACCAAGTAAATTTGTCGCGCCCACTTTAAAGGACGATTTTAAGGAAGGCACTCTAAGGTTGATCTGCGCATCAACTACATGATATGCCGGAATGTCTCCATCGCCAAAAGTAGCTTGCCAAAAATAGTTGTCACTCCATCTCCACGCCACGTTAAATCCAAAGTTTTTAAACAAATCGGTATTTCCAAAGTTCACTTTTGTTTTGTGTTCAGGGGTATTGAAATTGGTTCTAAAATCAGGGAATGCGGCTTGGTCAAAATCTTGTTTTGTATAGGTATAACTTCCGCCCAAGTCAAAGTTCCCGAAAATCTTTGTGGACAAACCAATAGATCCACCGTAAGAGTTGATATCAGCTTTTGAGTTGGTATAGGTTTGATATGCTTTATAATCTCCATTGGCAATGGCTGCGACAGAAAGTGAACCATCACCTACAGTTCCGTAAAAAGGAGCCAATACAAATTCACCCGAGATAAAATCTTTGTATTTGTTGTAATAGACACTCATATCCACAACTACTCTATCAAGTTTTCCTCTATAGCCAACTTCAGCAGAAGTAATTTTTTCAGGAGTTACCAAAGCGGAGTTGCCAATTTTCAACAATGATGGATCGCCAGTTGCGGCAAATTCTCTAACAGATGATGCCAAATAAGAATTGGTATAAGCTGCCCCTCCTGTTTGAGTCACAGAGGCAGGCTGACCAAACCCAACTTGACCAGCAGTACTAACATCATACGTTCCAACATATCTATCTAAATTGTCAGGAGCTGAACCTACCAAAATCGCTCTTCCAGCATCGAGACCAATAAACAAATCTTGAGTGGTCGGGTTTCTAAAACCTGTTTGAACCGAGGCCCTAATATTATGGTTTTCATTGACTGTCAAACCTGCTGAAATTCTTGGCGAAACAAAGCCATCAAAAAATTCGGATTTATCATAACGTGCCGATCCTGTTAATTTTAACTTCATGTCCCCATTTAAATCAAACTCTTTTTGCAATTGTGTGTAAATCCCATATTCTGAATAAGGAATGACTCCATCATAATCGGTATAAATGGTTCCAGAAGAATTTAGACGGTATTGTCTGTAAGAACCACCAACTTGAACATCCACAACATCCCATAAATGGCTGAAGTTGTAGTTGGCATCTGCGTGGTAGTATTTTGAAGCATCTTGGAATTTGGAACCTGTAGTAAGATCTGGATCGGTGATACTTTTGTTAAAAGCAGCATTAAATCCAGGAGATCCTGGTTCAAAACGGCCTGTTTCAGCGGTTTGTCTCGCGACGGCATGTGCTTGGGCATCTGTAGCACCACCAAGAGTTGCTTGAACGTAAGCACCAGTGTATTGACCAAACCATACATTGTCCGGTTTCCACGCTCGGTTGATGTTAATACCGGTAAAGACCATATCATATGAATCGCCAGCTTTATCGGAGACAACATAGCCACGAACGAAGAAATTGTTGTTTTTAATTTCAATCTTGTGTTGTTGTTGGGAAAAGCCATCGATATTATATCGATTCGTTCCTTGATATATGGTGCTACCAGTACCTATTTTACCAACATATTGAATTTCAAAATCATTGGCCCAAGGTCTAAAATAAAGTCCCCAATCTGCCTTGATGCTTTCGGCATTGTAATCGGTCAAATATTTTTCTTCATAACCAGTTCTACTGACGACAACAGAAGGTACCAACGCATTGGCTCCAGCAGGAAGAATTCCGAGCCCTTCTAAAGTTTGGGCAACTCCTTTTATATTGGTTGAAACCTCATCACCATAAATATTGTATCCATCATAACCGTAACTTGCTCTAGTATCTCCAGTACCTGGTTTTCCTTGGTAGTTATTAGCTGTCCAATCAGTTCCTTTTAACCAACCAAAGTTGACTTTTGCAGCAAATTTATCACTGAACTTATAAGCGGCTCGTATGCCTGAATCTCTGTAGTTATTGTCCCCACCAGCATCTTGAGAGGTAATCCCTTGTTTGTGATAGCCACTGATGCCTTGAAAATCGAATGGGTTTTTACTTTGCATAAAAAGGATACCATTAAAAGCATTTGCACCATATAAAGCAGAGGCAGCACCAGGAAGTAACTCGACACTTTGGACATCCGTTTCATTCATCCCGACCAAGTTCCCGATTGGAAAATTCAAGGCAGGCGAAGAATTGTCCATTCCGTCAACCAATTGCATGAACCTGTTATTTGCAAAAGTGGCAAAACCCCTAGTATTGACGGACTTAAATGTTAAACTATTGGTATTAACGTCCACGCCTTTAAGATTTTCCAATCCGTCATAAAAATCGGCAGAAGCCGTATTTTTAATTTCTTTAAGTCCCATAAGCTCTACAGTTACAGGAGATTCAAAAATACGTTCCGGTGTTCTGGAGGCAGAGACGACAACCTCATCCAATGCGGTTCCTTCGACCAGAGCAAAATCCAATGTTTGTGGATTGGTGGTGACTTCTTTTGTCGTTGATTCAAAACCAACGCTACTTACCGTAATGGTAAAGGGCGGGGTTTGGTTCACAGTTAAGGAATAATTCCCATCATAATCCGAAATTGTTCCCGTAGTGGTACCGTCCACAATAATATTTGCTCCGGGTAAGGGTTGTCCGGTTTTGTCAGTGACAATGCCTTTTACTGTTGTTTGGGCAAAGGTGATTGCACAACAAAACAACATCATTATATTGATAAGTGTTTTCATTTTAGGGAATTAGTTAATTAAATATAGCAATGTAATTAAATAAACGTTAAAAAATGAAAATAATACAAAAAAGTATGCATGCATAGTATTATTTAACAAATTCCTATATCACAAATTGATTATTTGATAAAGCCCTTTATAAAAAAAACTCTCGAAAGGCGAGAGTTTATGGGGTTTTGTAGCGGGATTTTATTCTTATAAATCATTCCACAGTTACCGATTTTGCAAGATTTCTAGGTTGGTCCACATTTTTGCCCAACATAACTGCAATATGATAGGACAGCAGCTGTAAAGGAATGGTGGTCAACATTGGGGACAAGGATTCTAAAGTTTCGGGAACTTCGATGACATGATCGGCAAGTTCTCTTACACTAACATCACCTTCGGTAACTATACCGATAATCTGTCCTTTTCTGGACTTAATTTCCTGGATGTTGCTCACCACTTTTTCGTAATGGCCTTTTTTAGTGGCAATCACGACAATTGGCATATTTTCATCAATCAGGGCAATGGGTCCGTGTTTCATTTCTGCGGCTGGATATCCTTCGGCATGTATATAGGAGATTTCCTTTAATTTTAAGGCGCCCTCCAATGCCACTGGAAAATTATAACCTCTTCCCAAATAAAGGAAGTTTCGCGTGTCTTTATAAATTTTTGCAATTTTTTTGATGTGCTCTTCAGATTCCAAAACTTTTTTTACTTTATCAGGAATCATCTCCATTTCCAATAAGTGCATTCGGAAATCAGAGCTGGAAATTGTGCCTTTGGCTCTTGCAAGACGTAAGGCTATCAATGTTAATATCGTGATTTGTGTCGTGAAAGCTTTGGTCGATGCCACTCCGATTTCTGGACCTGCATGTGTATAAGCACCAGCATTTGTTTCTCTGGCAATGGAAGACCCCACGACATTGCAAACACCAAATACGAAGGCCCCTTTGGATTTTGCCAGCTTAATTGCTGCCAAGGTATCCGCAGTTTCCCCAGACTGTGAAATGGAAATGACTACATCCTTTTCAGTAATTATAGGGTTTCGATATCTGAATTCAGAAGCGTATTCAACCTCCACTGGTATACGTGCCAAATCTTCAAAAATATACTCGGCTACCAAACCAGCATGCCAAGAAGTGCCACAGGCTACGATAATGATGCGGTCGGCGTTCAGGAATTTTTTCATATTATCCTCAACCCCAGCCAATTTTATGATGCCTTCATTGACTAACATTCGACCTCTATAGGTATCTCTGATGGCATTCGGTTGTTCGTAGATTTCCTTGAGCATAAAATGGTCGTAGCCACCTTTTTCTATTTGCTCAAGATTCATCTGAAGTTCTTGGATGTAAGGATCAACCAGCGTATCATCTTTGATTTTTCTGATCTTTAAGTCTTTTCCACGTCTGATGATTGCCATTTCTTCATCTTCAAGATAAATGGCGTTTTTAGTATATTCAATAAAAGGTGATGCATCACTGGCTACAAAAAATTCGTCCTCACCCACACCGATGGCCAATGGACTTCCCAATTTTGCCACGACGATTTCATTCGGCTTATTTTTGTCAAAAACTGCAATGGCGTAGGCTCCAATCACTTGGTTCAATGCAATCTGAACAGCTTTACCAAGTTTTAAATTGTCATTTTTCATAACATCCTCAATCAAATTGATCAGTACTTCAGTATCTGTATCTGATTGGAAGGTGTAGCCACGTTTTTTAAGTTCCTTTTTTAAACTGTCATAATTTTCGATGATGCCATTATGGATGATGACCAAGTTGCCAGAGTTGGAATAATGTGGATGTGAGTTGACATCATTCGGGACACCGTGTGTTGCCCAGCGTGTATGGCCGATACCCAAGCTGCCTTTTGTGGAAATTTCAGTTTCAATCTTCTGCTCTAGATCAGCGACCTTTCCTTTGGTTTTTGATAATTTGATATCACAACCGTCGTATAAAGCGATGCCAGCACTGTCGTAACCTCGGTATTCTAAACGTTTGAGGCCCTTGAGTATGATGGGATAAGCTTCCCTATGACCTATGTAACCAACGATTCCACACATAATTTATTAGTTGTTTGGTTCAGTATAATAGATTTCCAGATATAACTTTTTTTGATCATCTGTCGTATTATTTCCATAGAGGATGGTTCCTTTTGGGGTCAGAATCGAACTTACAGGAATTTTATTTACAATATCCCCTTCTGTGGTCAACACTTTATATTGTGGCACTGAGTTTTCGAGATTGATGTTACCGGAAACCGCCAGACCCAGTTTCACATTTGTAGAATCTTTCATTAATAAATTATTGATGTGTTCGGTGATTTTGATTTTATACTTAATCCCTGCGCCTGAAGGAGCATTGCCCTCTCGTTGCAAAGCGCCAAGATGATTGGTTTTTGATCTTTCAGGAACCGTGGCATCGGTCACATCCACAAAATAATCTATGAGGGGCAAACCATTTTTTAAATCGTATAGATAAATGCGTTTGGGCTCGTTGCCATGCACCAAGGACTGATCGACATAAAAAACCAAATTGGCCTCATTGACCAAGCGTTTGGATTTTAAAAATTTACCATCCGTATCGGTTTCAACAAAGTCGTTTTTAAAAGCGTTGAACTGTGGAGAAAAACCATCTACCGATGTCCCGCTGTTAAATAGGTCAATGACCGCATTTGATCCTTGCGCACCTTTTAGATATAGTTTTTCATCTCCATTGATTGGATCGCCTTGTGGAATCGTAATGTTGAATTGGTTCTCCAAAAAGTTTGCCCTGTTTCCGGAAAATGTCAATACATAAGTCGACGGGATTGGATCGGCATCTGCTGTAAGGCCATTTTTGGTATAATATATGGTCACGTTAGCTGCAGAAGTAGAGAGATTAAGAAGGGCCAAACTTCCCTTGCCTTCTAAAGAAGTTGCCTTGAAATAAAGACCTCTAAAATAATTATTGAAATTATTGGTGTTACTTAACTCAGTTTGACCTTCCTCCATTGATTTAGCGATAATCTTATTGTACCAAAATGTCGTATCCAATTTTACCCGCAAAGCAGGAGCCACACGTTCGGATATTTCACCATCTTTTTTTAATTTTATTTCTTTATCGCTCGGTCTGAAATTGGATATCGTATTTGTTGGAACATCCTCATCGGTTTCCAAAGGAATCGGTACGCCTTCAAGAAGCACAGGATTAATGGGACTGTTGCTGGTGGAAGTGTTTGAAAAATAATTCAAAGGTTCTTCAAATTCCGAACTTGGATTGATACTGCTCAAGAAATAGGTGTTCTCATAAATGGACAGATCGATAGGGTCACTGCCAAAAATGGAATCCAACTCATAAATGGACTCTCCGTCGGCATTCAAATCTGTTTTTTTGCTGAAGTACGGAATGGTCAGAACTACAGAATCCATAGACACATTTTCGCCAAATTGAGGATCTGATAAAGAAGCAGCCACTTGTGACACAAAACTTCCAGTGGTCAATCCATAGGTAGGATCGTTATAGGCTCCTAAATAATTGAGGGGTAAATTATTGGTTTGCACAGGCTCCAAAACATTGGTGTAGGCGGTCACATCGTATTTTTGATGGTCGGTACAGAAATTGTTTTGACCAATAATGTCAGAACCAACAGTTGCAAAATCTTTGTCGCAAGCAATAAAAGAACTTATCAGTACTGCTAGAATCGCACTGTTTTTTAGGACGAATTTTATCTTTTTCATTTATGGGATGTCTAATTTTTTAATACTTGGGTCTTGTAGAATGCAGCGTATGGATCGGCAAAATCATCGAGGGAGAAATATTCCAACACTGGTTTTTTGGATGCTGTTAGATAATCTTCCAATTCTTTGGGGATTTCGGCAGAGCCTTTAATCAGTGCATCAGAGTGGTCAATGGCAACTTTCATGATACTGTTATAGGAAGGTTTTTCGAGGACTTTAATCAGATTTTCATCGATATTGTCAAATTTGACTTTGTTTATCATATTAGAATCTAACGTTCCTTCGAAGCTTTGATTGTACACAGAGGTTACAATTTTGCTATCGCTGAATAAAGGTTCGTTTTTATAATACTCCTTCAAATACAATGGCAACAAGGAAGCCAACCAACCGTTCACGTGAATGATATCCGGAGACCAGTTCAATTTTTTGACCGTCTCGATCACTCCTTTTGCAAAAAAGATGGCGCGTTCATCATTGTCTGGATATAATGAGCCGTCTTCATCGGTCAAGGTTGCCTTTCTTTTAAAATAGTCTTCATTATCAATAAAATATACCTGAATGCGTTCTTTTGGAATGGAAGCAACCTTAATAATCAGAGGCATATCCAAATCGTTGATAACCAAGTTAATACCAGATAAACGGATGACTTCGTGTAATTGATGTCTCCGTTCGTTGATGTTTCCGTATCTCGGCATGAATATTCGTATTTGTCCACCTTGTTTATTTACCATTCTCGGAGCTTCAAAAGACATGGATGAAATTTCTGTTTCTGGTAAATAGGGTACAACCTCGGAAGACACGTACAATATCCTCTTATCTTTCATATAACTATGTTTAGTGTTTTTTACTCGTCAATCAGAATCTGTCAATTGCTAAAACATGAGTGAATTTAACAGACCGCATAAATCAAGTCGAAAAAAAGTAAAATTAAAAAACACGCAAAATTACAAAAATTTATGCAGATTGTTTGTAAAATATTATGTTTGCAAGCTGTTAATGTTTTGTTATTAAATGAAAATTTACCACCAAAAAGAAGAAATCATACCAATTATTGAGACCTTAAAATCTCGAAAGATGACTATTGGATTTGTGCCGACCATGGGTGCTTTGCACCATGGACATCTATATTTGATAGAACAATCAATGGAATTAAACGACGTCACTATCGTAAGTATTTTTGTTAATCCCACACAATTCAACAGTACGGAAGATTTAAATAAATATCCACGTACCTTGGATAGAGACGTGTCGCTTTTGAAGTCCTTGAGTGAAACCATTATGGTATATGCTCCTGCGGTTGATGATGTCTATGGGACTAATGTTACTTCAAGCCATTTTGAATTTGATGGTTTGGAATATGAAATGGAAGGGAAATATAGACCAGGCCATTTTGACGGAGTTGGCACAGTGGTAAAACGCCTGTTTGAGATCCTACAACCCGACAATGCCTATTTTGGCGAAAAGGATTTTCAACAATTGCGCATCATACAACAATTGGTTAAAAAGTATGATATTCCTGTGAACATAGTGGGCTGTGATATTTTCCGTGAAAAAGATGGCTTGGCAATGAGCTCCCGCAATGAACGCTTAAAACCAGCGTATCGGAAAGCGGCACCTTTTATTCATAAAACCCTAAAGGCTGCCAAAAAACAATTTGGCACTAAAAGCGCCAAAAAAGTGACCGAATGGGTTGAAGGTCAGTTCGCAAAACAAGACTTATTGGAAATGGAATATTTTATCATTGCCGATGAAAAAACTTTACTGCCACTGTCAAGAAAATCGAAAAACAAGAAGTATAGAGCTTTTGTTGCGGTTTACGCAGACGACATTAGACTTATCGATAATTTAGCACTTAATTAATTAAACCCGTTGTGCATTTTGGGCAATTTCATAGATTTTTTCCCTAACCCTAAAGGGTAAATCGATGAAATTTTTGGTTCTTCCTTTAGGATTTGAGGCAAAAAACCGAAAATTTCCTCCAAATATTAGTTGGATATGTCAAAATGCACAACGGGTTAAGTATCTTTGCCGCATGCAAATACAAGTTTTAAAATCCAAAATACACAGAGTCAAATGTACAGGTGCAGACCTCAATTACATTGGTAGTATCACTATTGACGAGGATTTAATGGACGCTGCCAATATCATCCAAGGGGAAAAAGTCCAAATCGTGAACAATGATAATGGTGAACGCTTGGACACCTACGCTATTCCTGGACCACGCAAGAGTGGTGAGATAACTTTGAATGGCGCTGCGGCCCGTAAGGTTTCTGTTGGCGATACTTTAATCCTTATTACCTATGCGTTTATGGATTTGGAAGATGCCAAAACCTTCAAACCATCGTTGGTGTTTCCTGATGAAGCCACTAATTTATTGAAATAATACTTTGAACATATCGGCCAAAAAAGTCTTAAGAATAACCATTCCACTTTTGTTGGCTATATTTTTTGGTTGGTACACATTTTCAAAAGTTCCTATTGTAGAAATCATCCCTTATTTTAAAAAAGCACATTATGGCTGGATTGTTTTGGGTATGTTCTGCGGCT
>JBDSFP010000419.1:0-5233 GCA_039919415.1 Aquaticitalea sp.
CTTTTCTCTATTCTCTATTATCTAATTCTCTATTCTCTATTCTCTATTCTCTGTTCTCTGTTCTCTGTTCTCTGTTCTCTGTTCTCTATTTCGAAGCGAACAATTTCACATCACTCTCACTCACTTCTTTTTCTCCGAGAATAATCAATCGCTCAACAACGTTTCGCAATTCCCTTATATTTCCTGTCCAATCATATTCCTGTAATTGCTTGATGGCTTTAGCCGAAAATGATTTTTGGGCCGTTCCATGTTCTTCGGCAATTTTACTTGAAAAATAATGCACCAATAGCGGAATGTCTTCCCTGCGATCATTCAAGGCTGGCACTTGGATCAAAATGACTGCTAAACGATGATACAAATCTTCACGAAATCTGTTTTCCTCAATTTCCTTCTTTAAATTTTTATTGGTTGCCGCGACCACCCTAACATCCACTTTAATATCCTTGTCATGGCCGACACGTTGAATTTTGTTTTCCTGCAAGGCACGCAATACTTTTGCTTGCGCTGACAAGCTCATATCTCCAATCTCATCCAAAAAAATCGTGCCTCCGTTGGCGGCTTCAAATTTCCCTTCACGATCTTTGACAGCACTTGTAAAAGCGCCTTTAACATGGCCAAACAATTCACTTTCAATCAATTCTGAAGGGATAGCAGCACAATTGACCTCAATCATCGGTCCATTGGCACGCTCACTTTTTTGGTGCAGCCAATGTGCGACCAATTCCTTTCCAGTTCCATTGGGACCCGTAATAAGGACTCTTGCATCTGTGGGAGCCACTTTTTCAATCATCTCCTTAATGTGGGCTATGGCTTTGCTATTGCCGACCATTTCATAGTTTTTGCTCACTTTCTTTTTGAGCATGGTATTCTCAACCACCAATTCCTTTCTGTCGAGGGCAATCCTTACGGCATTTAGCAATCGGTTCAGATCGGGTGGTTTTGAAATATAATCAAAGGCTCCGAGACGCATCGTATTAACGGCAGTATCCAAATCGCCATGACCTGAAATCATCACTATGGGAATTTCAGGTTTGATTTTTTTTGCTGCTTCCAAGACTTCGACGCCATCCATTTTTGGCATTTTGATATCACATAATACTAGGTCGTAATCCTCTTTCTTTATCTTTTCGATACCCGCTAGTCCATCTTCCGCTTCCTCAACTATATACTTGTCGTTTTCTTCGGTCAAAATTTTCACTAGAACCCTTCTGATAGAGGCTTCGTCCTCAATTACTAATATTTTTGGCATCCTAATATTTGAATTTTATTCCTGTCCTAAAATAGGGAGTGTTATTATCTTCTATCATATAAACCGCGTCATTGTTATTCGTTCTAAGTCGATAATTATTATAAATAGTATAACCTGCATAGCCGTAATATAATAAATGTTTGGTAAAATAATATTCATAACCGAGTCCCAACAAGACTTGTGTTGATGAAATATTTTCTGCCACTTTTCCATCGACCACTTTATTGCCTTGGATATTGGCGAAAAAATTATCGAGGGTTGCAAAAGCCTGAACATGATTTTTTTCATTAATCTTATAGCGAATATTGGTTTTTGGAACCCCTAATGTGTACGTCCATTGTGGAGCGAATTCACGGTAATAATTCAAGATAGGCAATGGAAATTTACGTCCTGGAGTAGTGGTATAATCCAGACCAAGAATCAATCGGTTGGGTTTTTTTGCTTTTCCTTCCTTAGTTCTATCTCTAATGGCATAAGCAGTAATGAGATAGATATAATCATCTGGAACTAATTTAGTTTCAAAATTGGATGAAATCCTCATACCCACCCTTCCGGCATAAAGCCAGTCAGTAGTTTTGGATTTGCTAACATATCCTATATTAGCTTCGACATTTTGTACAGAATTCAAGTCGTCGGTATTAAACGGCACATTGTTCAATGCCAAGTCGATATAGCGGTATTCTCCGCCCACCACAACATAATTTCCTTCACCAACTTTTAAAGGAAGTTGTACCAAGGTTCTATACCTATTGATGGAATTTTTAGTGTTTGGGTTGGGGATATTCAAATATTCCAGTCGAAAAATGTCGCTCGATTGTGCATTGCTAATGTAGCTTGCAAAAAGGCTAAAGGTCAATACTAAGATTAGGTTTGTAAATTTCATAATTTTGGGTTTTCTTTTTTATCAATTATATGGATGTCTCTCTGTGGAAATGGTATGCTAACGTTATTTTCCCTAAACAATCGATCTATTTCAAAACGTATCTCACTTTGTGGGAAACGTGCATTAAAACTGTCATTCAAGGTAAAGGCAACACTGAAATTCAGTGAATTTTCGCCAAAATCCGTAAACAAAACACGAGGTTCTGGCCGATCTAAAACGTCTGGTTGCGATTTTGCAGCTTGCAGCAATAATTTCTTTACCAATTGGACATCGCTTCCATAAGCCACTCCAACTTTCACATTTTCCCTAGTCGTTGTACCATTTTGTGTCCAGTTATAAAGGGTGTTGGTCAGATACAAATGATTGGGCACAATCAATACTTTGTTGTCGATGGTTGTGGCACGAGTGGTGCGCAATTTTATTTCTTCCACTCTTCCTACCTTCCCTTCTATCTCAATGATGTCGCCGACATGAACGGATTGATCGATCAGAATAAAAACGCCCGAAATAATATCCTGAAACAAGGTCTGCAAGGCCAAGCCGATACCAATCAAAAGTGCTGCTGAAGCTGCAAATATACCAGTAACTGGAATTCCGAGGGAATGAAAAGTGATCAGAACAATCACCACATATACCAACCAACGTGCATAGCCAAAAACTACTCCGAACTTCCGTTTGTCGTCATATGGAAGATTCCTGCTCAACAGTTTAAGAAGGACACGTAATAAAACCGTCGCAAGTATCAGAACAATAGTCAGGATGATTAAATCCATCAAACTGATGCTGATTTTTTCTGTGAGGTGATATTCCCTTCTTAAAAAGTCAAAAAGTTCATTCATCTACTAATATTTTAACCATTTGTACAGTTCTTTATAAGTCGGTTTTTTTCCATACATCAAAATTCCCACACGATAGATTTTGGCCGCAAACCATACCGTACCTACAAACGTTGCAATCAATATAACTAGTGACAGACCTTGCTGCCATAATGGAACTCCAAACGGAATGCGCATCAACATTACTACGGGCGAGGTTAAAGGTATAAACGAAAAAATGGTAGAAACAGTTCCATGCGGATCTTCAATAACTGTAAAAACTCCAACATAGACTGCCAAAATCAAAGGCATAATGATTGGCATCATAAATTGTTGTGTATCCGTTTCACTATCCACTGCAGCTCCAATGGCCGCGTAAAACGAACTGTAAAGCAAAAATCCTCCCAAAAAGAAAAATAAAAATGCAACGCACAGATTGAGAATCGGTAGATGTAAAAATGCAGTAGCAAATTCCTGTGCCTGATTTTGAAGATCTGAATTTGCCATTGCTTCGTCCAACATCGCTTTTTGTGGCGATTGTATCTGTGCGATATCGATTCCAAAAATTGCAGAGACCACAAACAGCATGATACCTCCAAGAATAATCCATATGAGGAACTGTGTAATTGCTGCCAAGGTGGTGCCTATAATTTTTCCCATCATCAACTGAATTGGTTTTACGGAAGAAATGATGATTTCGATAATACGGCTTGTTTTTTCCTCAATGACGCTTCGCATCGTCATGTTTCCATAAATAATGATGAACATAAAAAGTAAATATCCAGCTGCCCCACCAAAAGCAAGTTTGAGATAACTTTCTATTTTTGATGTTTTTTGCCCTTCAAAACTTTCCTGCGCTATGGTAACGGAAGTTCTTGATGACTCTATTTTTTGAATGTCCACGCCATCGTCCACTAATTTTAAATCGGTCAATTTCTTCTCGATCTTAGATTCCAAAGTTGAAATAACCGTTAAGGACGGTGAATCTTCGGAAAAGAATTTTGAGCTGTCATAAAGTTGGGTAGAACCTTCACTCCTTTTTAAATACAGCAGTCCATATTGTTGTTTGGAATTCACGAGTTTTTTAGCATCTGCAATGCTCATTCCGGATATATAATCATAACTTAAATGCTCGGAATTTTTGAACACATCCGCAAACAATCCAGTTTCATCTAATATGGAAATGGTGCGATCTTCGCTATTGTTCAGCTGCGAAAGATAGGCCACTACCGCAATCAGCGCAATCATGACCACTGGGCTCAAAAACGTCATGACAATGAAAGATTTATTTCGCACCTTGGTCAAATATTCCCGTTTTATAATGAGAGGTAGATGATTCATTTTCAATTGTTTTTTACAGTTTGGATAAAAATATCATTGGCGCTCGGGATGACTTCCACAAAATGATGCACTTCCGCTTGGGAAGTTAAAAAAGTCAATAGATTGTTCGAAGATGTTGTGCTATTTAATTTGATATTCAGTTTAAGGTCATCATTCAAACTCTTGAAAGTGGCAGGAAGCACTTCAAACCGATTCTTTATGGCATTTACTACTGTCTCTGCATCTGCGGTTTGCAAACCAACTTCAAACGTATTTGTTTTGTATTGCCGTTTAATATCAGTCAACTTGCCGTCCAAAATTTTATTTGATTTGTGGATCAAGGCAATATGGTCGCACAATTCTTCCACGGATTCCATACGGTGAGTTGAGAAAATGACGGTCGCGCCTTCATCCCGTAATTGTAAGATTTCGTCTTTGATTAGGTTGGCGTTGATGGGATCAAAACCCGAAAAAGGTTCGTCAAATATGAGCAATTTTGGTTGATGCAACACGGTAACGATAAACTGGATTTTTTGAGCCTGCCCTTTGCTCAATTCCTGTATTTTTTTATTCCACCAGTCGCCGATATCCAATTTATCGAACCAATATTTCAATCTAACTTTGGCATCTTGCTTTGTCATGCCTTTCAATTGAGCAAGATACAATACCTGTTCGCCTACTTTCATCGATTTATAAAGACCGCGTTCTTCTGGAAGATAACCGATATTTTGAATGTCCGTTGATTTTAAGGGCGAGCCATCCAAAAATATTTGTCCTTGGTCTGGCAGGGTTATTTGGTTGATAATTCTGATTAGGGTGGTTTTTCCGGCGCCATTCGGACCCAAGAGTCCAAAAATACTTCCTTTGGGAACCGCAATGGAAACGTCATTCAGTGCCTTAAAATCTCCAAAATTTTTGGAAACAGAATCAGCGACCAATACATCATTCATATAAAGTGGGTTACAA
>JBDSFP010000404.1:0-5288 GCA_039919415.1 Aquaticitalea sp.
CCGATTAAGCCTGCATTGCCAACCACCCAACCCAAACGCATGTACATGATGACGCCCAAAATGGTAAGGAGTGATGGGGTAAAAACACCAGCGAAGGCGCCAAATTTCTTTTTTTCTGCCATTGAAAATAAGAGGGTTTATTATCAAGTTAAAAGTTAAAACAATGCTCCCGACGGTTCGGGATCCTTCTATTTATTATGCCCGATGTTTTGGGGATAAAAAGATCTAGTCACAGGAGTTATTATGTGATTGAATTATTTGGCCACCTAACTTAATAACATAATAACGTAATAACCTACTGCAACTTCATTGCTTCTTTAAACTTATGGAATTCAAATCCATTGTGATTTATTTTCTAAAAGTGAATATAACCAATCTTTTTTAAAACTTTGGAATATTCAGGTTAACATTGAAAAAAAAACATGTTTTTGGAGCTTTATTCAGATGAATTGTTAGCTTCTTAAATTAACTTTTTTAGTAAAGATTATTAGACATCTTGCAGATTTTTCAGTGAATCACCTCATCATTTAAATCCCAGCTAACTACCCCTGGCTTAACCATCAAAAATTGTGGAGAACCGCCTTCTAATTAACCCATTAAAACATTATATTAATGCAATACCTAATTTTCTCATTTTCTTCCATCATAAATTTGGTCTGTAATCACATTACATTTAATTTTAAAAAAACAGCTCAATATCTATTCCCTTCTTGGGCCCAAAAGAGTTTGTAATTCATATTAAAATATAAAATTATGGCCAAAAAAACAAATCCAACTGCAACTGATTCCAAAAAGATAGCCGATTTAAAAAAAGACCATCTAGAAATCGAAAACACCATCATGACTACCAACCAAGGGCTGAAGGTTAATGATACCAATAATTCCCTAAAAGCTGGTGAACGTGGTTCTACCTTACTCGAGGATTTCCTCCTCCGTGAAAAAATTACACATTTCGACCACGAACGCATTCCGGAACGGATTGTACATGCACGTGGGAGTGGGGCACATGGCTATTTCGAATTGTCCAAGGATATGTCCAAATTTACAAAGGCAGGAATATTTACCGATAAAAGTCGAAAAACACCCGTATTTGTGCGCTTTTCAACAGTTGCCGGTTCTAAAGGGTCGCCCGATTTGGCGCGTGATGTGCGTGGATTTGCTGTCAAATTTTATACAGACGAAGGCACTTGGGATTTGGTAGGTAATAATATGCCCATCTTCTTTATACAAGATGCGATGAAGTTCCCAGATTTGATCCACTCCGTAAAGCCTGAACCAAATAAGGAAATTCCCCAAGCGGCTTCGGCACATGATACCTTTTATGACTTTATATCCCTAACAACGGAAACGCTGCACAACCATATTTGGGCAATGAGCGATCGCGCCATTCCACGCAGTTTGCGAATGATGGAAGGCTTCGGGATTCATACCTTTAGGCTTATCAATAAGGCTGGCAAGTCGCATTTTGTGAAGTTTCATTGGAAGCCATTATTGGGTGTCCATTCGGTGACATGGGAAGAAGCCGTAAAAATCAATGGCGCTGATGCTGACTTTCATCGTCGCGATTTATGGGATGCGATTGAAGCAGGGCATTACCCTGAATGGGAAATGGGCATGCAGATCGTTCCTGAGGAAGATGAACATAAATACGACTTTGATTTACTCGATCCTACCAAACTCATTCCTGAGGAAATGGTTCCGGTCACCATTGTCGGGAAGATGACCCTCAACCGCAATCCCGAGAATTTCTTTGCAGAAACGGAGCAGGTAGCATTCCTGCCAGGTCATATTGTTCCTGGCATTGACTTCAGTAATGATCCACTCTTGCAAGGTCGTTTGTTTTCCTATAGAGATACGCAGCTATCTAGATTGGGCAGTCCTAATTTCCATCAAATTCCAATTAACCGTCCAGTCGTGGATGTGCATAATAACCAACGGGATGGCCACATGCAAACCGAAATCCCAAAAGGACAAACAGCGTATTTCCCCAACTCACTAAGTGGCGGCTGTCCGCACCTTTCCAAAATGGCAGAAGGGGCTTTCACTTCTTATGAAGAGCGCATCGACGCTAAAAAAATACGCACTCGTAGTGAGAGTTTTAGTGATCATTTCTCACAGCCCGCCCTTTTTTACAGAAGCTTGGCAGATTGGGAAAAAGAACACGTGGCAGGTGCCTACACCTTTGAGTTGGGCAAATGTATGCACGACTATATTAAGGAGCGAATGCTCTGGCTTATCGCGCAGATAGATAAAGATCTTGCCAAAAAAGTGGCCGAAGGTTTAGGTATGAAAGTTCCAAAAAGTATCGAAAAACCCATAAATCAGGCCATTGGCGCCGATGCGGATGTTCAAAAGCACCAGCCTGGACCAAAGAAAATCTATCTCGATGCGTCACCAGCTTTAAGTCAAGCGAACACCAAGTTTAATAGTATTGCGACACGCCAAGTTGCAGTATTGGTGGCCAACGGTTTTGATGCCAAGACTTTTAAGGCAATGAAAACAATGTTGGATTCCGAAGGCGCTGTTGCAAAATTAGTGGCACCGCATGGAGGAACTGTTAAGGACACTGACAAGAAAGAACATAAAGTTGATGCGGCCATCATGACCACTGAGAGTGTCCTCTTTGATGCCCTCTACATTCCAGGTGGGAAAGGGTCCATAGATATCTTGTTGCAAAATGCCAAATACCTTAAGTTTGTGAATGAGGCGTTTAAACATTGTAAATCCATTGCCACCGATGGAGAAGGGGAACGACTATTAAATGCTACCTTTGTCAAAGACCACATGAAGGACAAGGCGATCCACATCAATGACAAGCCAGAAGCCTTTAAAAAGAGTATGGCGAAACACCGCAACTGGGAACGAAGAACGGTTACTGACAAGATTCCAGTATAACAAGAGATTTTCAACATGATCACCATGGCACCTTAACGTTAGGGGTCATGGTTTTTCATTTGATATCCTTTTATTCCCTCAATTCCAAAATTTACCTTAGAAGTGTCCTTACCTTTGCGGAAACATTATTGAACTCTGCACAATGGCAAACGACATCAAAGAACAACAGGATATTCTGGACAAATTGAATATCCAAAGCTTGCATCCCATGCAAAAGGAAGCCATTGCGGTGATCGCATCCAACACCAATACAGTGTTGTTATCGCCCACAGGCACTGGGAAAACATTGGCATTCTTGTTGCCATTGTTGGAGATTTTGAATCCCAATAATCCCGAGGTTCAAGCGCTTATCATCGTTCCTTCACGAGAACTCGCCATTCAAATTGAGCAAGTAGCAAGGGATATGGGTTCTGGGTTTAAGGTGAATGCGGTTTATGGCGGTAGACCGATGAGCAAAGACAAAATAGAAATCAAGCATGTCCCAGCGATTTTAATAGGAACGCCCGGTCGTATTTTGGACCATTTTGATGCAGACCGTTTTTCTAAAGCGAGTATTAAAACATTGATTTTGGACGAGTTTGACAAATCCCTCGAAGACGGGTTTGAAGAGGAGATGAAAGCCATTATAGGTCAGTTGCCGAGCATCAACAAACGTATTCTGACCTCTGCCACCCAATTGGCAAAGGTGCCAGGCTTTGTGCGTTTGGACAAACCAACAACGGTCGATTATCTAACGGTTAAAAGAACTTCCACTTTAGTCATCAAAACGGTGGTTTCCCCAAAGCCAAACAAACTGCCGACCTTATTGGAATTGTTACAGCATATCGGCAACGAGCAAGGGATTGTGTTTTGCAATTTAAGGGACAGCATCGACACCGTCAGCCAATTTTTAAAGCGGAACAAGATTAGCCATTCCTGTTTTTCTGGGGGGATGGAACAACAGGACCGAGAGCGTTCGCTCATCACATTTAGAAATGGCACCAGTCAAGTACTCATTGCCACTGATTTGGCATCCAGAGGCCTCGATATCCCAGAGCTCAACTTTATCATACACTATGAATTGCCCAAGCATAAAGAAGAATTTCTCCATAGAAATGGACGGACGGCAAGGGTCAACGCTAAAGGGACTGCTTATATCCTTAAAGGAACCGATGAGCAGTTACCGGATTTTATTAAAGAAGCCAAAGCCATCAATATCTCCAAAAAAGCCCCGAATACGCCACAGGTTTGGGAAACCCTTTTTATATCTGGTGGGAGGAAAGACAAGATTTCCAAAGGCGATATCGTGGGATTGTTCATGAAACAGGGCGGACTGACGCATGATGAATTGGGCATGATTGAACTCAAACAGGACTGTGCCTTTGTGGCAGTGCCGATTACTAAAGTAAAGTATTTGGTAAACACGCTAAACAACACACGTTTAAAGAAGAAAAAAGTAAGAATAACAATACTCGAATAAAATCACTATAATTCTGAATTCTCAATTCCGAATTCAGAGTTCTTAACCCGAATCGTCTTCAACTGGATCAATCCAAAAGCATCCAAAACCCTGATGATCACATACGTCAGGTCAATCTCATACCATTTCACACCAAAGTTAGCACGACTTGCATGACGGTGATGGTTATTATGATACCCTTCACCCATCATTAAAAAGTCAAAGCGAAAGAGATTTTTACTCGTGTTCTTCATCTGATAATTCACATAACCATAAATATGTCCAAACCAGTTAATGATCACGCCATGTATTGGAGCCATGAAAAAAGTAATAGGTAATAAACACCACTGCCACCAAGCCGTTGCAAAATAAGCGAAGAATAACACATACCCAGCAACCCAAAGCAAACGAGACATACGTGAACCTGCAAAAAGGTCAAAGTTTTTCCATTGTGGTACATTCTTGGTAAAACGCTGCTCCACAGGGATGCGCTCCATATTGATATCCTGATAGATGGTTTTCGTCTTCCACATCATCGCAAACAAGTTGTCATCATGGGATGGCGAATGCGGATCCAGCTCCGTATCGGTATAAGCGTGGTGCATGCGGTGCATAATCCCGTAGCCATAGGCGCTTAAATAACTGGCACCCTGAAAAATCCAAGTTAACACAAATGTAATGCGTTCCATGGTTTTGGACATCGTGAACACCTGATGTGCCGCATACCGATGCAAAAAGAATGACTGAAAAAACAAGCCGCCATACCAAAGCACTAAAACGAAAATAACAACAACCATAACTTTTTTTACAAAGGTAGGGGCATGTAACGTGCCAAACAATGAACCTGGATTAATAATTCTGAATTTAGAATTCAGAATTCAGAATTCTCAAATCCTTTTTCGAATCCTGCTCAAGGCTTGCGCCGTCACTCCAATATACGAACTGATAAATTTTA
>JBDSFP010000425.1:0-7653 GCA_039919415.1 Aquaticitalea sp.
TCACACTTTTCGCAAATTTCTCACAGGCACAGACCAAGGATTATAATGACCTTTGGAAAAAAGTAGAAAAACTGGAAAATGACGGTTTGCCGAAATCAGCTTTGGAACTAGTCAACCAAATAGCAGCCCAAGCGAAAAACGACAAAAATTCGCCCCAGGAAATCAAAACCTTGTTGTTTCAAAGCAAATATGCCATGACACTCGAAGAAGAGGCACAGTTGAAAGTGATGTCAGATTTCAAAAATTCCATCGAAACGAGCGAAGCACCAACAAAGAACGTTTTGGAGAATATGCTCGCCACCTTGTATTGGCAGTATTTTCAACAGAATCGATACAAATTCTATGACCGTACCAACACCGAAAGTAAAGTGGACAGCACAGATTTTCAGACGTGGGATTTGCAGACCTTGTTTGACGAAATCCATTTGCATTATCAAAAATCATTGGAAAACGAACAACTTCTGCAACAAACAAAATTGGAGGATTACAGTGCCATCCTTTCCGAACAAGCAGATTCCAAACTATTCCGACCTACGCTCTATGACCTTTTGGCACACAATGCGCTCGACTTTTACGAAACCGATGAAAACAGCATTACTCAACCTGCTTACAAATTTGAGATTGATTCGCCAGATTATTTGGAAGAAGCAAAAGACTTCGCCTCCTTAAGCATCACTTCAAAGGATTCCACCTCACTGCAGCTCCAAGCTTTAAAATTGTATCAAAAATTAATTGCTTTTCATCTAAAAGATACCGATTCAAACGCTTTAGTAAACGTTGACATCGAACGATTAAAGTTTATTAACGACCATTCAACGTTCAGCAATCATGAAGAAAAGCTGTTGGAAACCTTAAAAGCGTCAAGCGTAGAGAATCAATCGCACGAAGCTTCTGCATTATATAATTATGAAATTGCACAGCTACTGGATTTACAAGGAAATCGCTATAATCCAGAAACGGATGTCGAGCAACGTTGGAAACTCAAAGAAGCCTTGGCGATTTGCAATGCCATGATTGTCAAATTTCCCAAAAGCAAAGGCACTCAAAAGTGTGAAGTTTTAAAGGATCAAATTTTGAAACCAGAGTTGCTATTAACCACCGAAACGGTACTTCCTGTTCAAAAAGATTCCAAATTATTGGTGAGCTATAAAAATTTTAACCAATTGCAATTCACGATTTACAAAATATCAAGGTCTCAATTGCAGACTGTAAACGAACTTTATCCCGAGGAAAAAAAGTTAGCGTTCATCAAGAAACTATCGATTGCGGCAGAGTACGATAGCACTTTGAAGAATGAATTGGACTATCAAAACCACACGACTGAAATCCATGTTCCAAAATTGGACAATGGTTTTTATCTCGTTTTTGCTGCTCCAAAAGATGGCAAAGACGGCATTTTTGCTTACAAGGACATTCAAGTGACCGATATCGCGATTGCCAATACATCTTCTGTTGGTCAAGAAGTATTTCAGGTAATTGATAGAACCAACGGCATGCCAATAGTTGGAGCCTCTGTTAAGGTTTCCTATAAAAAGGATTACAACGGTTCCAAGATTTCAGAATCTTTTACAGCGGACAAGCAGGGACAATTCCATATTAAAAAAATAAATAGTTACCTCTATGATCTGGATATTCAAATAAACAATCAGGGCGAGATGGCATATTTCAGCGATTACTATGTAAATGCATATTACAAATATGAACAGCCACGAGTTACTTATCAAGCCTTTCTTTTAACTGACAGAAGCATATATCGTCCTGGGCAAACGCTTTATTTTAAAGGCATTGTAATGAAAACGGACGATGGAAAATCATCTCTAATTCCAAATCAATCCGTCACAGTCACATTGAACAACGTCAATGGCGAAAAAGTAAAAGATGTCACCTTAAAAACCAACGAATTTGGTTCTGTGGCTTCAGAATTTATCATTCCAAGTTCTGGTTTAACTGGCATTTATATGCTTCAACTTGCCGGCAATGGCAATCAAATATATGCCAATACACAAATTTCGGTTGAAGAATATAAGCGTCCAAAGTTTGAAACGACTTTCAATCCGATTACAGAAACCTATAAAGTCAATGATTCCATAACTGTGAAAGGAAATGCTTTGGCGTTTGCGGGAAGCAATATAACTGATGCGACCTTTGTGTATCACGTGGCAAGGAACGTGCAGTATCCAGATTGGTACTATTGGTATCGACCTTGGTTTAACAGCGAACCACAAGAAATTACGCATGGCGAAAGCACCACCAATGATAAAGGCGAATTTGAAATTACCTTTAAAGCACTTCCAGATGAAAGCGTCGAAAAAAAGAGTTTGCCAATTTTTCAATACGAAGTGACAGCTGATGTGACCGATTTGAATGGCGAAACACGTTCTGCCACGACCATCGTGAATGTCGGGTATCATGCTCTATTGGCAACGATTTCGATAGATAATAAACTCGATAAAACAAAAAAAGAACACAAGCTTACCATCGATACTAAAAACTTGAATGGCGAATTTGTTCCCGCTACAGGAACCATAAAAATATACAAACTCAAAGCACCTAACCGTGTCTTAAGACCGCGACCTTGGGAAGCGCCTGAGTACCAAAGTTTTTCCATAGAAGAATTTATCAAATTGTTTCCTCATGAAGCTTATGTTGACGAACACAATAGCGACACTTGGGAGAAAGGCGACTTGGTTTTTGACACTACTTTTGACACCTCTAAATCCAAAGAATTGGAACTCGGTAACATCAAGAAATGGGCATCTGGGCAGTATGTTATCATTTTGGAAAGCAAGGACAAATTTGGACAATTGGTCAAAGATGAAGCAAAAACTATCTTGTATGATGATGACGACAAAACATTATCAGACAATCAACTGTTCAGCGTCACAACCAATCAATCGACCTATAAAGTTGGCGAAAATGTGCTGATGACCTTTGGTTCTTCTGCAGAAAACATGACTGTCACTGTAGATGTGGAGAAAGATGAAAACATTATTAATACCTATTTAATTCCTTTGAGCAACAACAAAAAGACCATTTCCATTCCTGTTGCCAAAGAAGATGTTGGTGGCTTTGCAGTAAATTATAGTTTTGCTGCGTTTAATTATTTCCAATCGGGAACGGAAGTTATTGCCGTGCCTTACCCTAAAACCGATTTGGAAATTGAAACCACCACCTTTAGGGATAAGCTGAAACCAGGAACCGATGAAACCTGGAGCTTTAAAATAAAAGGACCACAAGGCGAGAAAGTAAGTGCAGAACTCTTGGCAAGTATGTACGATATGTCGTTGGACCAATTTAAACCGAATGCTTGGAGTTTTAACCCCTTGTTAAAACCAACCTACAATTCCCAAAGTAAACGCAATGCAGGCAGAAGTTTTGGAATTGAGAATTTTTATGTCAATCCTTATGATGGTAGTAACATCTATTTTCAAACACAAGAGTATGACCAATTGAATTGGTTTGGGTTTTCTTTTGGATATGGACTGGAGTATATGTTAAGAGGAAAAGCATCTGGACTAGTTATGAATGCTGCTCCAGTTCAAGACTCTATGAGGATGGAAGAATCTGAAACTTTGGATGATGTGGTAGTTGTTGGTTATGGAACTACTAAAGAAAAAGAAGGAAATGCGACTACAAACCAAGCAGCAACAAATGATGATTCAAAAGAACAAAAGAAATTCTTCGACAATATCCAAATCCGTAAAAATCTCAATGAAACCGCCTTTTTCTTTCCACAGTTACAAACCAATGTCGATGGCAATGTGAGTTTCAGTTTTACCACGCCAGAAGCCTTGACGAAATGGAAATTACAACTCTTGGCACATACCAAAACCTTAGAAAGCGTTACCAAGACCTTGGAAACCGTCACTCAAAAAGAGTTGATGGTCATCCCGAATGTACCTCGCTTTTTAAGGCAAGGTGACCAAATTACCATTAGCACTAAAATCGCCAATCTTACAGAAAAAGTACTTTCCGGACAAGCCAAATTGGAATTAACTGATGCAATAACTGGAATATCTTTGGATGCTAAATTGAACAATGCCGACAAAACAAAGGCTTTTTCGGTGGATGCCAAAGGAAACACACAAGTGTTATGGAGCTTAACCATTACTGATGATGTACAAGCGGTACAATATAAAATTGTAGCCAAAGCTGGTGATTTTAGTGACGGCGAACAAAACGCGCTTCCAGTATTGACGAATAGAATGTTGGTGACGGAAACCCTTCCAATGTGGATTCGCACTAACGAAACTCGAACCTTCACTTTGGACAAACTGAAAACCAACACCTCATCAACTCTTAAAAATCACAAGTTGACTTTGGAAATCACTTCCAATCCAGCCTGGTACGCGGTTCAAGCCTTACCTTATTTGATGGAATATCCATACGAATGCAACGAGCAAACTTTTAGCAGATATTATGCGAATGCGTTGGCAAGTCATATTGCGAATAGCAATCCGAGAATTCAAGAGATATTTAATCAATGGAAAAATACGGATGCACTTGTAAGTAATTTGGAAAAGAATGCAGAACTGAAAAACATTTTGATTCAAGAAACTCCTTGGTTACGTGATGCACAAAGTGAAACCGAACAGAAAAAACGCATCGCTTTATTGTTCGATATGAATAAAATGAACAACGAATTGCAATCTGCCAAACGCAAGTTGGAAAATAACCAAATGAATATTGGCGCATGGCCTTGGTTTGAAGGTGGACGACCTAATCGCTACATCACACAACATATTATCACTGGTTTTGGACATTTAAAACAATTGAATGTCACGACAGATGAAGACTCTCAAATGATTCAAAAAGCTATGAATTATTTGGATTCCGAATTTGTTCAAGAGTACAAGGATTTAAAAAAATACGATAAGAATGTAGACTTGAAAAAAGACCATTTGAGTTATACCCAATTGCATTATCTCTATATGCGAAGCTTTTTTCCAGAAATGGAAAAATCCAAAGAAGTCCAAACGATTATCGATTACTATCAGACACAAATCCAAAACTATTGGTTAATTCGTCCTTTGTATGCGAAAGGTTTAATGGCTTTGGTATCACATAAAGCCAAAGACGAGAAAACTTCAGATAAGATTTTGAAATCCTTAAAGGAAACCAGTATCATATCCGATGAATTGGGAATGTATTGGAAAGAAAATAAAGCCTCTTGGTATTGGTATCAAGCTCCGATTGAAACCCAAGCCTTGATGATTGAAGCTTTCGGAGAAATTGATAAGGATATTAAAACCATTGACAACCTAAAAATCTGGTTACTCAAAAACAAACAGACCAACAGTTGGAGCACGACCAAATCCACAACCGAAGCGGTTTATGCCTTATTGTTGCAAGGAAGTGATTGGTTAGGTGTTACAGATGCTGTAGAAGTTTTGGTCGGCAATAAAAAAATCGACCCTTCAAAATTAGAAGATGTGAAAGTGGAAGCTGGCACAGGTTATTACAAAACGTCTTGGAATGGTCCAGAAATCAAACCAGAAATGGCTTCAATTATACTGACTAAAAAAGGTGATGGCATCGCTTGGGGCGCTTTGTACTGGCAATATTTTGAGGATTTGGATAAAATAACCTCTGCCGAAACGCCGTTGAAATTAAAGAAACAATTGTTCCTTAAAACGAATACGGACAAAGGTGAACAGATTTCAGCTATTGACGAAAAAACAAATCTAAAAGTTGGTGATTTGGTAAGAGTTCGTATTGAATTGCGTTCTGATAGAGACATGGAATTCATCCACATGAAAGATATGCGTGCCGCAGGTTTTGAACCAATCAATGTGTTGTCGCAATACAAATATCAAGATGGATTGGGTTATTATGAAAGCACGAAAGATGCCTCTACCAACTTCTTTTTTGACTACTTGCAAAAAGGAGTTTATGTATTTGAATACGATTTACGCGTGAACAATGCTGGAAATATGAGCAATGGCATCACAACTGTTCAGAGTATGTATGCGCCGGAGTTTACCAGTCATAGTGAGGGTGTGAGGATTGTAGTAGGCAGTAAGCAGTAGGCAGTTGGCAGTCACAGATAAAGTTGAAGCCGTCATTGCGAGTGTAAAGAAGCAATCTTTCGTTTATAAATAACAAATAGATTTCATGATCATTCAAAAGATTGCTTCGTCGTGCCTCCCTGTCTGCCGACAGGCAGGCTCGCAATGACGGCTCGTTTTTATTTACTCGGAGGCATTGTCGGTCTGACCTCAATCTTACTTGGCAAGGTGCGTTCATTCATCTTTAATAAATCCACCACCAATTCGCCAATGTCTTCACTCTGGATTTTCCAAGCATCGCTTTTACTTGGTTCATGGCCATTGAAATGTGTGGAAACAGAACCAGGCATAATGGTGCTAACTTTAATATTGTGCTTTCTCAAATCCAACATCACAGATTGCGTAAATCCCGTAACGCCAAATTTACTGGCATTATAAGCAGAACCACCTTCAAAAAAGTTGGTGCCGGCCAAACTGGAAATCGTGATATAATAACCTTTGGATTTTTTCAACGCCTCTACACTCGCTTTAATGGAGTTGAAAACACCTGTTAAATTTGTATCGATGGTTTCTTGCCATTGTTCAACTGTCAAATCCTCAATGGATGCAAAATGTCCCAAACCCGCATTGGCAATTACAATGTCGAGTTGTCCAAATTGTTCCACAACTTCCTTGACTGCTTTTTGTTGACTTTCAAAATTGCGAACGTCAGCTTGGATGCCGTAGGCTTTTACTTTTGATGTTGTGGCTTTGTCTAATTTAGTGGCAGCTTCCAATGCCCTGTCTTCATCACGACTGGTTACAACTACTTTAACGCCTTCATTCATCAAACTCAAGGCGATTCCGTAGCCAATTCCTTGTGTGCCACCTGTAATCAGCGCGACTTTATCTTTTAATTTTTTCATATTCTTTTTGGTTTTATCCAAAGTTACTAAATGAAAAACCTATAAGATAATGGGAATTACTAAAGTTATATTAAAATTAAATCGTCATTGCGAGTGCAGCGAAGCAATCTTAACAAATAGTGATTACCCGGTTATACAAATTATATCACTTTTTCTCCGGTGGGTATTTCGATAAAACTTTTTCAACAATCGCTTGCAATTGTGCTTGGCGCTGATCTGGTTTGGCATTCGGATTATATGAACTTTCACTCACAGCTTGCCAAAACAAACCGGATTTGCTATCATCCACAAAATCAAAGATGATTTGACGATTCACATTGGCTTGACCCATTGGAATGCCAATGGAAATACCACCACCAACATTTCCTCCACCACCTCCTACTCCAACACCTACGTTGTTGCGTTGGGCTTCTTGATATTCGTTGCTTTGAATATTGACAACAAAATCTGGACTATCGGATAAGGTAAAGCCTCTGCTTTTCATTTTGGCATCTAGGGCGTCCAAAAGACGTTTCGTATCGAGTTCGCTTAAGCCTGTTTTTAGTGGCGTGTAGTAATTATAAGTTTTGTAACTGTCAAAATTTGTGGTTTTGTCGTAATCTGTATTCACTCGGATTGAAGAGCAGGAGATCACTACCAATGCCAGTAGGAAATAAGATATATTTTTCATTACTTTTTTATTTTAAAGATAAGGAAAAAATATTTTATCGGATTTGTTGATGGTTAAGAATTTTGTTCAA
>JBDSFP010000429.1:0-2683 GCA_039919415.1 Aquaticitalea sp.
AAGTGAATCTTTTACAGAACGCTTTCCTAATGTGTCTGTCAAGACAATGGCTTTGGTCATGTCTACACCGAATTGTTTGGTGAGCACCGCATCATTTACTGTAGTGTCTCTTTTTTGTATGAGGGTAAATTCACCATTATCAATAAACTTGACCAATTCATCAAAATTGTCGGTAAATTTTCCTGTGACCTGTTTGTATGCTAACTCAGAATCCCTAATATCCTTCAATCGATCGATAACTACGGCATACCGTTTTTCCTTGAGTTGGTTGAATTGAATCTCTCCGTAAACGGACATATAGGTAAAATATCCCAATAAAATAATGATGATCCACAACACAAGATTGACGACAATCTTTAAATTTTTAGGTACATATCTGTCAATCAACCAAACGATGCCTATCGTGAGAAGAATAACAACTACTATCGCAATAATGATGTTTAACATAGTTAGCTTGTTTTATGATTTTTTAGTTTTTGGTATTACGCAAATCTACAATTTTTTTTATTCGTGAAAACCATTAGCATCAAAAATGAAATAAAAATACTGCCATTAGGGTAAAATGGTTTTTTGAACAAAGTAAATTTAATATATTATTCCTTTTTAACACTATAAATTATATCTTATCTTTCCACAATGACTATGCTGAAAACCACTCAATGACTGCTTCCGAATTTTATCGACTGCTTAAGAAAAAATTCCCTTTTGACCCAACTACTAAACAAAATATCGTTCTAGATCAGTTGTCAGAATTCGTTTTTGACACTTCCCCAAACGGTTTATATCTTTTGAAAGGCTTTGCAGGTACTGGAAAAACTAGCATTATTGGAACTTTGGTTTCCAATTTGTGGGAAATTAAAAAAAATGCAGTTTTGATGGCACCAACTGGGAGAGCAGCCAAAGTGATTTCCAATTATTCAGGAAAAGAGGCTTTTACAATCCATAAAAAAATTTATTTTCCAAAGAAGGATAAAAGTGGTGGTGTAAAATTTACCATGCAGCCCAACAAACATCGCAACACTATTTTTATAGTGGACGAAGCCTCCATGATTCCCGATACTCCTTCTGATTCTAAATTGTTTGAAAACGGTTCGTTGCTCGATGATTTGATGCAATATGTATATTCAGGGCATCATTGCAAATTATTGCTCATTGGAGATAAAGCACAGTTGCCACCAGTAAAATCTGATTTAAGTCCGGCTTTGGATGAGAGACAATTGAATTTGCAGTATAACAAAAATGTCAAAACGATGGAACTAGATGAAGTGGTGCGTCAAGAACAGGATTCAGGCATTTTGATGAATGCTACAAAACTTCGCGAAATAATGGAGGGAGAATTTATGGACGCTTTTAAATTCGATATCAAGGGCTATAAAGATGTAGTTCGACTAATTGATGGATACGAAATCATGGATGCGATCAACGATGCTTATGATGCCGAAGGGCATGAAGAAACAGCCATTATCGTACGGAGTAATAAACGTGCGAACCTCTACAACAAACAAATCAGGGAACGAATTTTAAACAATGAGAACGAGTTGACGACTGGCGATTTCCTTATGGTTGTGAAGAACAATTATTTTTGGGTCAAGCCCACGTCCGAAGCGGGTTTTATTGCAAATGGCGATATCATACAGGTTTTGGAAATCCATAGTATTCAGGATCTGTATGGATTTCGATTTGCAGAAGTCAAGCTGCAAATGGTCGATTATCCAAAAATGCAACCTTTCGAAACCGTTCTGTTGCTCGATACCATTGAAGCCGAAGCACCTTCCTTGCCTTATGAAGATTCGAACAGACTATATTTGGAAGTTCAGAAAGATTATGAAGACGAAACTTCAAATTATAAAAAGTTCATGAAAATAAAGAACAACAAACATTTTAATGCTTTGCAAGTCAAATTTGCCTATGCCATAACCTGTCATAAATCGCAAGGTGGCCAATGGAATACTGTCTTTGTGGAGCAGCCGTATTTGCCAAAAGGCATCGATAAGGAGTATTTGCGTTGGCTTTACACGGCAGTCACAAGAGCAAAAAATAAATTATATTTGATAGGGTTCAAGGATGAATTTTTTGAAGAATAGTTTATAGAATTAAGAATTAAGAATTAAGAATTAATTTTTTCTAAAAAATAAAAAATAAAAAATTATAACTAAACCTTGGAAACAATCATCAGTATCTGTCTTGGCATCGGGCTAGCGGCCTCCGTGGGCTTTCGTGTGTTTTTGCCATTGTTTGCCTTGAGTTTGGCGTCCTACTTCAATCTTTGGGAACTCAATGAATCTTGGTTGTGGATTGGTAGTTTAACCGCTGTGATAACCCTTGGCGTAGCAACTCTCGTGGAAATCGCTGCTTATTATATTCCATTTGTAGATAATCTATTGGACACGATAGCCATTCCATTGGCAACCATCGCTGGAACTGCAGTCATGGTTTCTACCGTTGCTGATTTAAGTCCGGTTATTACTTGGGCTTTAGCCATAATTGCTGGTGGAGGTACAGCTGCGGCTATCAAAAGTGCGTCCAGCGCTACAAGGCTAACCTCTTCAATCTCTACAGCGGGCTTTGGAAATCCTTTGATATCGACCATAGAAACTGGGACTTCTGTCGTGATGTCAATCGTTTCCATATTTTTGCCAATTTTAGCAATAGTCTTAGTAATGATGGTGTTTTATATCATTTT
>JBDSFP010000434.1:0-4572 GCA_039919415.1 Aquaticitalea sp.
AAATAAAAATGTCCTTTGAAATAGGAGCGTACAACCATCGCTTTTAAATCTGAATTCTCAACTACTTTTAATTGACTGGCAAAAATCATTTCATTGTTTATCAAACTGGATTCTCCAAAAAAAGAAGCAATCAAAGGAATTTGAGGATTTTTATAAAGATTTTCTGGCTTGTCGTTGGCAATGATTTTTGTGTCGTGAAGCACTATCATTCGGTCGGAATAGCCCAGTACATCTTCTTTGTCGTGTGTCGCTACGATACAGGTAATGGTTTTTTCTTTTAGATAATTGAAGAGATTTCTACGAAGTGATTGCTTTTTGAAGTTGTCGATATGGCTGAATGGCTCATCCAACACTAAAATTTCAGGCTGTTTGGCGAGGGCTCTTGCCAAGGCAACACGCTGTTTTTGCCCACCACTCAAGTTTTTGACCTTGATTTTGGCGAATTCGTTCAGTTCGACTACTTTCATAAGCTCTTGAATCCGTTCTTTTTTTTCTTCCGGAAAAAAATTTGACAAGTATTTGCCGATATTTTCTTCCACCGAAATAAATGGCATCAAATCAAATTCCTGTGAGACATATTTCATAAACGGATAACCCACAACGAGATTGAATTTTGGACCAAGGATTTCAGTGTCTTTCCAAAAAATATGACCTTCATTCAAATCATACTCTCCGTGTATCAGTTTAAGCAATGTTGATTTGCCAGAGCCACTTTCTCCAATAATTGAAAGATGTTCACCAGCCCTGATCTTAAAATCGATAGCTTTTAAAACAGGTTTTATATCGTACGAGAATGATATGTTTTTTATTTGAAGCATCATCGGCAAAAATAACATAAAAAAATTCGCCCAAAGATGAGCGAATTCAATTATAAACTATAAAGTTTTCTTTACGGGCTTATAAACTATTATTTCTAATGGCAGTGACCAACATCCAACTTAACATTAGCATTTCCCTATTAAAAAATTGAAACAGCAAATGCTACTATTCAAAGCAGGCAAATGTACCAAGCGGAATTTTACTGATGAAAATTTATTGTTAAACCAAATGATGTTTAATTAAATGCTCCGCAATCTGAATGGTGTTTGTGGCGGCACCTTTTCGAAGATTGTCACTTACAATCCACAAGTTCAATGAATTGGGTTGAGATCCATCGCGACGGATTCTACCAACAAAAACATCATCTTTTCCATTGGCATAAATTGGCATTGGGTAGGTATTTGTGTCGAGATTGTCTTGAACGACCACACCTTCTGTTTTGCTCAAAATTTGGCGCACTTCATGGATGTCAAAATCTTTTTCAAACTCAATATTGACGGCTTCGCTATGACCTCCAGAGGTTGGTATACGCACCGCAGTTGCTGTTACGGCAATAGTCTTATCATTCAATATTTTTTGGGTTTCGCGAACCAATTTCATTTCCTCTTTGGTGTAACCGTTTTCTTCAAAAACATCGCAGGCAGGGATTGCATTTTTGTGGATTGGATAATGGTAAGCCATTTCGCCTTTCACTCCAGCCAATTCATTTTCCAATTGTTTGACTGCTTTCAATCCTGTTCCTGTGATGGATTGATAGGTAGAGACTACAATACGTCTGATTTTGTATTTTTTATGAAGAGGTGCCAATATCATCACCATTTGTATGGTGGAACAGTTGGGATTGGCAATGATTTTATCATCTTTGGTAAGTATCATAGCATTGATTTCAGGTACCACCAGTTTTTTGGAATGATCCATGCGCCAAGCAGAAGAATTGTCGATAACCGTAGTTCCGACTTCAGTAAATTTTGGAGCCCATTCCAAAGAGGTATTGCCACCTGCCGAAAACAAAGCAATGTCAGGTTTTTTCTTTACAGCTTCTTCAAGCCCGATGACCTTATAATCTTTGCCTTTAAAGGGAATGATTTTTCCAATAGATTTTTCAGAGGCCACCAAAAACAATTCCGTAAAAGGAAAATTGCGCTCTTCCAAAACTTTCAACATCACTTCGCCAACCATGCCTGTGGCACCAACAACCGCTACTTTCATCATATTAAATTTAAAATGCAAACATAGCTAATATATTTGTTCGATATTTTAAAATCAACCAAAAAAGAACCCGAATCCTTTTAGAATCGGGTTTAAATTAGAATATGGGTGTAACGGTTATCTTTTTTTCAGTTCATCACGGATTTCTTTCAACAAATCATTGTCTGATGGTCCGGCAGGAGCAGAAGGGGCCACAGGTTTTTTGGTTTTGTTGTAAGCTTTAACGATCATAAATAACACAAAGCCTACGATAATTAAATTGATTATGGAATTGATCCATTTGCCGTACATGATGGCATTTTCTGGTTTTGTAACGGTTCCATCGGCTGCAACAACAGCATTATCAAGAACGATTTTCAAATCGGCAAAGTCCAATCCTCCCGAAAAGTGACCTACAAATGGCATCATAATATCAGCCACAAAACCATTGACGACCAACCCGACAGCTCCAGCCAATAAAACAGCAACTGCCAAATCAATGACGTTGCCTGTCATGATAAAATTCTTAAATTCTTTCCACATAATAGTTGTATAAAGTTAGTTAATGAGATACTAAAGTAAGAAAAATATGGAAGTGTTAAAAAGTAAAGGAAAATTTATTTTTTAACAATACGTTTCACACGTTGTGAAATGGCAGTGATCAATTCATAGGAAATTGTATTGGCATTTTGGGCGAGATCGTCTGCGGTGTTTTTCCCATCAAAAATAATAACCTCATCACCTTCTTCACAATCAATTCCGGTAACATTTACCATAATCATGTCCATACAAACATTTCCTACCAATGGTGCTTTTTTGCCATTGATTATCACATAACCTTTTCCATTTCCATAAATACGACTGAGGCCGTCGGCATGACCTATGGGTATTGTAGCCGTTTTCTGATCGATTTCAGTTTTAAAGGCTCTATTATAACCCACTGATTCACCTTTATTGATAGAATGGATTTGAGAAATCACAGATTTTAGACTTGCAATGGGTTTAAAATTCTTGTTTTCTTCTTCTGAATTACCAAAACCATATAAGCCTATTCCACTCCGCACCATATCAAAATGCGCCTCTGGATAATTCAATATTCCTGACGTATTGCACATATGGGACATCAGCACATACCCAAAAATCTTTTCACATTTGGCTATAATATGTTTAAAGGTCAGAATTTGACCTAGTGTAAATTCCTTCTCTGACAAATCTTCACTGACTGCCATATGCGAGAAAATCGACTTTACTTTAATACTGGAAGTTTTTTTTACTTTTTCATAAATGGAATCGATATCCGTTTTTTTGAATCCCAAGCGGTTCAAGCCGGTGTTGAACTTGAGATGCACTGGATAATCCGTTTGATTTTCTGTTGAAGCCACCTCAATAAACTCATCCAACACTTTATGGTTGTATAAACTCGGTTCTAGGCATTTCTCAATGAGAGTTTTGAAACTTACGGGCAATGGATGCAGCACCAAAATCGGTTTCATAATTCCAGCATTTCGCAGCTCCACGCCTTCATTGGTATATGCCACTGCAAAATAATCGACTCCCCACTCTTGAAGATACAATGCGATTTGGTTGGCATCATTTCCATAGGCGAACGCTTTTACAACCGCCAAAAATTTGGTTTTTTCGTTGATTTTGGACTTCAGATACTCAAAATTATGCCTCAAGGCATTCAAATCAATTTCAAGAATTGTTTCTTGGGCTTTAGGCATTGGAGTTTTTAATTTTATTGGAAACTTCTTCGGCATCATTGACCTTCATATTTCGTACTTTATCACGCAGCATCGCCTTGTAAAATGCAGCACGGCTCAAAGGTTCGTATTCATCGACTTCGCCCAATAAAACGAGAGCGTCGCTTTTTGATTTTCGATAACTGTATTGTGCGAGATTTCCGGTACGGGTGCAGATGGCGTGAACTTTGGTAACGTATTCGGCAGTCGCCATTAAACTTGGCATGGGACCAAATGGATTTCCTTTAAAATCCATATCCAACCCCGCCACAATGACCCGAACGCCTTTGTTCGCCAAATCGTTACAGACCCTTATAATCTCATCATCAAAAAACTGTGCCTCATCAATTCCCACCACGTCACAGCCATCCGCCAAAATAGGAATGTTGGCAGCCGCAGGAACAGGTGTTGAGCGACTTTCGTTGGCATCATGCGACACCACCTTCTCATTATCATAACGCACATCAATGGCAGGTTTGAAGATTTCAACCTTTTGTTTTGCGAATTGCGCACGCTTGAGCCGTCGAATCAATTCTTCAGTCTTGCCTGAGAACATCGAACCACAAATAACCTCAATCCACCCAAATTGTTCTTTAGGATTTACTGTATTTTCAAGAAACATTTTGTAATTTTAACACTAAAACGAAGTCATTCTACGTTTTTTATAAAGGTGGCGTAAATTTATTAAAAATCAAAAGCATAAATCAGATTTAAAGTTAAAAAAGTTATGAAGAAGAAGTTGGAATCGGAATTGATGAGCATTGCCCATCGTATTTTGAAATTGAAAGGAAAAGAAGATGTATTGAAAATGCATGGCGAAGTG
>JBDSFP010000437.1:0-4196 GCA_039919415.1 Aquaticitalea sp.
TTTGGGTTTTTAGAACCCTTTGTATTTACTAAATTCGTGCTTACAAAATTACTCAAGAAATTCCACTATGCGAAAGATTTTAATCATTGGAGCTGGCAAATCCACTTCTTACCTTATCAAGTATCTACTGGACAAATCAGAATCTGAAGATTTTCATGTCATTGTTGGTGACATTAGTGCCCAAAATGCGCGCAAACTTATTGGCAAGCATTCCAACGCACACGCCATAATTCTTGATGTGTTCAACAAACAATCGCGTCAAGATGCCATTGAAAATGCTGATATTGTGATTTCCATGTTGCCTGCTCGCTATCATATAGAAGTTGCAAAAGACTGTGTTACCTTCGGTAAGAATATGGTAACGGCTTCATACGTCAGCCCCGAAATGGAAGATCTCGATAAAGCGGTCAAAAACAAAGGCCTGGTTTTTATGAATGAGATTGGTGTCGATCCTGGCATTGATCATATGAGTGCCATGAAAATCATTGATGATATTCGTGCCAAAGGCGGCAAGATGATTCTATTCGAATCTTTTTGCGGTGGGTTGGTTGCTCCCGAAAGTGACACTAATCTTTGGAACTATAAATTCACATGGAATCCTCGTAATGTTGTGGTTGCTGGACAAGGTGGAGCCGCCAAATTCCTACAGGAAGGGACTTATAAATACATTCCTTACCATCGTTTGTTTCGTCGTACAGAGTTTTTGGAAATTGAAGGTTATGGGCGTTTTGAAGTGTACGCCAACAGGGATTCCCTTAAATATCAATCGGTTTATGGCTTGGACAATGTCAGAACTTTGTATCGTGGCACCATGCGCCGTGTTGGTTTTAGTCGTGCGTGGAATATGTTTGTACAACTAGGAATGACCGATGACAGTTACACCATTGATGATAGTGAAAATATGAGCTATCGAGATTTTGTGAATGCTTTTTTGCCGTATAGTCATACCGATTCTGTGGAATTGAAATTCAGATATCAACTCAAAATCGAGCAAGATGATTTGATTTGGGATAAATTGTTGGAACTCGATATCTTCAATCCCAATAAAATGGTGGAACTTCAAAAGGCCACACCTGCGTCAATACTTCAAAAAATTCTGATGGACAGTTGGACACTTGAGGAAGATGATAAGGATATGCTGGTGATGTACCATAAATTTGGTTATGAATTGAATGGCACAAATCATCAAATCGATGCTACGATGGTGACCATCGGAGACGATCAAACCTATACAGCCATGGCTAAAACAGTCGGCTTGCCTGTGGCCATTGCGGCTTTGGCGATTTTGAATGGAAAGATCAAAACACCTGGAGTTCAAATTCCAATTTCTAAAGAAGTCTATACACCAATTCTAAAGGAATTGGAGGAATATGGCATCTGTTTTAAGGAAACTCATGTACCCTATTTGGGTTATAATCTATTGAATGTTTAAACTCAAATTTCAAAATGAAAGCACCAAATTTGAATTAAAAAACTGTTGTCCGCACGTGAGGACTCGAGATTTTTTTTCTGAGTTTTAAATAATAAGATTCCTACCTTCACGGGAAGTGAACATGAAAATAGTCAACCAAAATATTGAAATCGACGGCATCGACAAGGAAATCCTTCGTGCCTTGATGATCGATGCGCGAACCCCAATTTTGGAAATCGCACGCAAGGTCGGGATTTCTGGAGCTGCAATCCATCAACGGTTGCGTAAGCTTGAGAAGTCAGGTTTGATATCCGGATCTAAATTTGTCATCAATCCAAAAGTTTTGGGCTATACCACTATGGCTTTTGTTGGGATTTATCTCGATAAAGCAATCAGCAATCCAGAAGCCGTCAAGCAACTCCAAAAAATCCCCGAAGTTTTGGAATGTCATTACACGACAGGCAATTGGAGTATTCTCATTAAAATTCTCTGTAAGGACAATGAACATCTGATGTATCTGTTGAATAAGGAAATCCAATCCATTCCAGGGGTTTCACGAACGGAAACCTTTATTTCCTTAGCGCAGCAGATCGATCGACAGATTAAAGTGTAAAAAAGACTACTATATTTTTAAGCCTTTCTCTTTTATAAACAATGTTCTAGTTTAGCGGAATTATTTTCTCGACATAAAAATGCTCAAGACATACCAAAACAACAACATCAAGGACGCGAACAATCCCAATGCTGCTGGAACGTAATCCTCACTTGTATATTTATTAATCAAATTAGAAGTTTGGTACAAAATCGATCCTCCGGCCAACAGACACATGGCGACTGAGAACCAAAGTCCTAGATTAAAACCGAATAGCATTCCAGCAACAATTAATCCGATGGCGATAAAAAATCCAATGGTCAACCCTGTTTTCAAAAACGAGAAATCTTTTTTGGTCAAGAACACAACAGCCGACAAACCCGTAAATAAAGCCAAGGTCACAATCGCTGCCTGATTCAACAATTCAGAACCAGATTCCATATAGAATGCGGCAATGAAAATCAGAGGGACAAAGATGAAGGCTTCCGCTAGGATGTAAAGACCGAACGCTAAATATTGTTTGTTTTTATCTTGTGTTTTCATGGCCATGCGTTCAGCATAAGAGGTGATAAACATAAATCCTCCAAGCATCAACAACCATTTGATGCCTTGGGTCATGGATAAGGCAAAAGTTACGATCGCTTCACTTTGGAGCAACAAATATTCAAAAATCATAAAGACCAAAACTCCAACAGCCACATGTGCGTAGGTTTTTTTGTAAAAAGCGACATGCTCCACCTCAGAAGCTGTGTTCAATAAGGCTCTACTTTCAAAATGATTAAATTGATTTTCAGCAGGAGATTCCATGGATTTTTTGTTAAGTTGAGACGCTAAAATAATAAAAATGTCGGTTCAAATGCATTGATTTTACAGAAATTTGCTACATTAGATGCCATTCTTTTCTGTTAAAGTAAGAGAATGCACCCAAATCAACCTGTAATAATATCCTATTTCTCTGCTGAAATAGGTGTTTTTTACTTCATTTAAACCAAAAAAAATGAAAAACCTACATTTTATCCGTATTTTATTTCTGTCCGTCATTGTCCTATCTTGTAACAAAGATGACAACAACGACAATCCACCAGCTGAAGAATCTGCATTCCAGGCGACTATTAATGGTGGCACCTTTTCAAATTATGCATTAACGCTTGGCGTTTATCAAATTACAAAAGGTACCAATGGCAACACCTTAAGCATCGATATAGGTGATATCAATGGCAATATGATCAATCTATTCCTAAATGGGAATGGTGGTTTTGGAACTGGCGTTGTAAAGCAGATGGGGGATATTGATTCAAACAATTTTATGAACAATGTAGTGATTCGACAACAACAGCAAGCCACTTATTATTCGTCTGGCGGCAATGTCACTATTACAAAAAACCGAGAACATCCAACAGAATCAGGCAAGCGTTTGATTTCCGGAACTTTTACAATCAATGCATCTTCCATCGATGGTACTCAGTCGACTTCCATGTCAGGATCTTTTACCGAATTGGAATATGTCGATTAATTCTTTCAGACATTTCTAAGGTCAATTTCACTCGTCAGTTTTAACAGCGAATTAAAGGAAATTCCGTAGAACAAAAAAACCGAGGTTAACTAAACTTTTTAACTTCGGTTTTTTTTTGCTTTTTGAAATTAATTGCGTCGGCCAAAGACTTGCATTGCCCAGTATAAAAGGGATGCCAAGGCACCAATCGCAGCCACCAAATAGGTTCTTGCCGCCCATTTCAATGCGTCTTCCGACATTTTATATTCTTCAGGTGTCAACATATTCTTTCCTTTTAGCCAAGCCAACGCACGATTGCTAGCATCGTATTCCACCGGAAGCGTAATTAAGCTAAATAGTGTTGCCACAGCCATGAATCCCAATCCCGCGACCGCAATCCAATACCCAAATCCTGCACCGGCTGCCGCACCCAACACCAGGCCACCTATGACGAGCCATTGCGACATATTGGAAGTCACGCTTACCAAAGGCACCAAAGCCGATCGCATTTTCAAAGCTTGGTACGCTTGCGCATGTTGCACGGCGTGCCCACATTCGTGAGCAGCAACAGCAGCAGCAGCGGCATTGCGTTGTTCATAAACCGGTTCGCTTAAATTGATTGTTTTATTTTTTGGATTGTAATTGTCAGTCAATTGTCCTTTCGCAGAAATCACCTGAACATCACGAATACCATTATCTGC
>JBDSFP010000080.1:0-5949 GCA_039919415.1 Aquaticitalea sp.
GCAGTCACCAGCGTGTTGGAGAAACTAATATTGAAGCAGGAAAACGGCGTTTGCAAGAAGAAATGGGCTTTGTTACTGAGCTCAAAGACACGATTTCCTTCGTTTACAAAGCACCTTTTGACAATGGTTTGACCGAGCATGAATACGACCATATTTTAATTGGAAATTTTAATGTCGCTCCTAAAATCAATCCTGAAGAAGTGGCTGATTGGAAATGGATGACACTTGAAGATGTAAAGAATGACATGCAGGAAAATCCGGAAATTTACACAGCTTGGTTCAAGATTATTTTTGATAAATTTTACGAACACATCAATCTAAAATTAAATGAAGGTAACCGTTAGTAGAAAAGCGCATTTCAACGCAGCACATCGCTTGTACCGAAAAGATTGGACTGATGAAATCGATACTGAAACTGGATATGTCATTGACATTAAAATATTGAAAGATATCATCAAGGAAGAGATTGAAGATGCCTTTGACCATAAAAATTTGAATCTCGAAGTAGAAGAATTTAAAACCTTAAATCCGACGGCTGAAAATATTGTTGTTGTTATTTATGATAAAATTAAATCAAAATTAAAAACGTCAAATCATCTCGAAGTGACGCTTTATGAAACACCTCGCAATTTTGTAACCTATTCTGGCAATTAGTTAAAATGAAAAGCAATTTATATCCCTTAAAATTTCAACCGATTCTCAAAGTCAAAATTTGGGGAGGCCAAAAACTAAAATCACTTTTGAATAAAGATTCCAATCTTCCAAACTTGGGAGAAAGTTGGGAAATCAGCGATGTGGAAGGCGACACGTCCATTGTAATGAATGGTCATCTTGAAGGTCAATCACTAAAGGATTTACTAAATTCTTACGGAGCAGAATTGGTTGGACTTCAAAATCATCGGATTTTTGAAAATAAATTCCCGCTTCTAATAAAATTCATCGATGCCAAAGAAGATTTGTCCATCCAATTACATCCAAATAATGAGTTGGCAAGAAAACGCCATAATTCCTTTGGAAAAACTGAAATGTGGTATGTGATGCAAGCTGATAAAGATTCAAACATAATTGTTGGCTTCAACAAAAAAGTGACGCCTGAATTATATTTAAAGCATCTCAAAAACAAAACGTTGACCAAAATCCTGAATTTCGATAAAGTCAAAACAGGAGACACTTATTTTATTGATGTGGGAAGAATTCACGCCATCGGAGCGGGAGTGATGCTTGCAGAAATCCAGCAAACCAGTGACATTACCTACCGAGTGTACGATTGGGACAGAAAAGATGACCAGGGAAAAGAACGAGAATTGCATAACGATTTAGCTTTGGATGCCATCGGTTTTGATATGCCAGATGATTTTAGGATGAAGTATAAAAAAACAAAAAACCATTCGAACAAAATGGTTAGTTGTCCTTATTTTACGACAAATTATTTAAAAATTGATACAACAATTCATAAGGAAAACAATCACGGCTCGTTCATCATTTATATGTGTGTGGATGGCGAAGTCGAAATACTGACTTCAAATCATACAGAAACCATCAAAAAAGGAGAAACCATTTTAATTCCTGCGGCCATCGATTCGTTTCATCTTGCATCAAAAAATGCAATATTATTGGAAGTTTATGTTTAATTTTGCATTCAAAATAATTTTAAAAAAAACAAAATGGGAAATGTTAGAGACCTAAAAAAAGACATCAATTATGTTTTAGGTGATATTATAGAAGCAGTTTATGTCTGGGAATACACTAATACTTCAAAAGACACTAAAAAAAGCGAGGCCATTATAGATGAAGCGATTGAGACTTTTGATTCGTTGATTGCGAAAGTAAATGAAAGAAAAGTTGAAAACAAGAAAGCACATTTCAAAGGCATTCAAAACGAATTGGAAACCAAAGGGCGTGCACTCATCGAAAAGGTAAATAAGTTAGGATAATTTTTTTTTAAAAGATTTGCAACTATGATTTCACAATTTTATTTGCAGTCAAAAAAGCCGATGTAGCTCAGCTGGCTAGAGCAGCTGATTTGTAATCAGCAGGTCGTGGGTTCGAGTCCCTCTATCGGCTCTTTAATCCTGCAGAGGCAGGAATCTCAAAGTTCAGTTCTACGACTGGACTTTTTGTTTTTATAGAAAGCTGATGACGCTGATTTTTACGTTATACTCTGATATGCAATTATAAGTTGAAATAAATCTGTGTCATCAACGCTTTTCTTTATCAGTTCAATTTTTATCCTTTTTCTTCTTCAACCAAGAAAAAATTCCTTTTTTCTTTTTCTTCTTGAAAGTTTTGGTGTCTTTGTCATTGGTAAATAAACGTTTAAAGAAACCATCCGTTTTGGTCGGTTCACAATCCAACAACTGTAAAACATCTTCTGACGGATTTTCAAAATGCGCCTGGGTAATGAACTTGTAGTTGGAATCGCCATTCAATTTTTGAAGAAAGTTAGCAAAAATGGGAAGTGCGGAATTGGCACCTTGCCCAATACGTGTAGAACTGAAGCCTATTTGTTGATTGTCATTTCCCACCCAAGTGAGTGTCACTAAATTTGGTAAAATGCCAACAAACCAACCATCTTTGTTGTCCTGTGTGGTTCCAGTTTTTCCGGCGATTGCATTCGTCAATTTATAGCTTGAACGCAATCGGTTCGCTGTGCCTTCCTCAACAGTTGCTTTCATAAATTCCATCATCACTTGTCTTGTGGTGTTGCTAAAGGCTTTTTCATTTTTCGTCTTCGGATTCAGATCCTCAAATGATGCAATCAGTTTGCCGTTTTTGTCCTCAATCCGCGTGATGAATATTGGAGTGGACGGTCGGCTGTCATTCACATAGGAGGTATATGCTTTCGCCATTTCCATCATGCTCAAATTGGCTGAACCAAGCGCAATGGAAGGCACCTCTTTAATCTCGCTCTTAATGCCCATTTTATATGCTTGATCAATCACTTGCTCAATGCCCGTTTCGTACAATACCTTTACGGCAATTGTATTGACCGAATTGCTTAATCCCTTTTTCAAGGAATAATTCAGATTTTCATCCTCGTCCTTTACTTCGGTAGAGTTGGTGGGAGTCCAATTGTTGACATCAGTATAAGTTACAGCTTTGATAGGAAAGTAAGTACAAGGCGGCATTCCCTTTTCGAGGGCTGCCGTATAAACGATGGGTTTAAAGGTGGAACCCACTTGGCGTTTGCTTTGCGATACATGGTCGAATTGAAAAAATTGGTAGTCGATACCTCCAACATAAGCTCTTATTTCTCCATTGGCCGGTTCCAAAGAGAGCATTCCGGCATTCAAAAATTTAGAGTAATATTCCAAGCTATCTAATGTTGAAATGGATTCTATGGAATTTTCATCCCAAGAAAAAAGTTCCGTTTTATAAGTTTTGCTTAACGAGTCATTAATAACTTTATCTGATAAACCTTTTGCTTTCAAAATTTTATAGTGTTTCAAACGTTTTTTTGCCATAAGAAAAGCAGGTTTGTTTTTGAGCCAAGGCGCATTTTTTCCGTAAGCAACTTCATATTGAAGCTGTAAATCTTTCATGTGCTCACGCATGGCTTCTTCGGCATACCGCTGCATGGTGTTGTCCAAAGTCGTGTAGATTTTAAGTCCGTCTTGAAACAGATTATAGGCTTCGCCATTAGGTTTTCTGAATTTTTCCTGTAAGAGAATGGTATCCAATTGTTGTTTGATTTCTGCCCTGAAATAAGGAGCCAAGCCTTGGTTCGGAGCAAAATATTGATAATCCAAAACCAAAGGCTGGGTCATCAACAAGTCGGAATCCTCTTTTGGTAAATACATATACTTGACCATTTGATTAAGGACCACATTTCTACGCGCTTTAGATTTTTCCGGAAACAATCTTGGATTGTAACTATTATTTGCTTTAAGTGAACCGACCAGCGTTGCCGCTTGTATAGAACTTAAATCCTTTGTATGAACATTAAAGAATTTTTCTGAGGCACTTTCGATTCCGTAGGTGTTGTCCGGAAATGGAACTGTGTTGAGATATAAGGTCAGAATCTCTTTTTTTGAATAAATTTTTTCAATCCGCTTGGCGACGATGCTTTCCTTGATTTTATTCACCACCATTCCCAAAGCTCCCGAACGGTCTCGGCCAAAAAGATTTTTTGCGAGCTGCAATGTAATGGTGCTTCCACCACCCGAAGCATCATCGGATAATAAAATGGTCTTGAAAAACACACGTAATAAACTTCTGTTATCAATGCCATTGTGTTCATAAAATCGGGTGTCCTCTGTGGCGATCAGAGCGTCTAACAAAGGTTTTGGAAAATCTGAATATTTTATGGATTGTCTGTCGTAGATATATAGTTTGCCAATAAGTTCATTGTTCTTATCCAGAATCTGCGTGGCTTGACTTTGTTTTAAGTCTGCAATGCTTTCATTTGAAGGGATTTTTCCCCATAATCCAAAATAAATGCTGACATAAAAACATACAAAAAGAAGTAGAAGGCCCAAAACACCAAAACCAATAAGTTTGGCAATTTTGTAAAGTCTTTTTTTGTTGAGTTTCATTGAGAATTATAAACGTTGCAAATGTGAATGGTCTTATGCGCACTTCTGAATTTAACGTGATGAAAACTGATTTATTCTGAATCACATTCCGAAAAAAAACGAAAATTAATCTTAATTTGCTTTTCTTTTGTGTATCAATGCCTGCAATTGCTTGCCATATTTTGAAGCTTTTACTTCCGCGGACAAGACATTATTGACGGTGTCGAGATATTTGATATTGGCATCATAAATTTCTGATATCACTAAGTATGGAGCAATTTCATTGTCCTTGTTATTGATGGCAAAATTGATGGTATACAGGTATTTTCTTTTGATGAGTCCATTGTAGTTTTTGATGGTAGTGTTCAATTTGGTCGTATCGCTATCTTTTTGGGCATCAAAATTATCTTTGATCAAATCCAAATTCTGGTCTTGGAACCGCTTCATCATTTTATTGTATTCTTCAAATTTTTCTTGCTGCTTAGAGCCTTTGATTTTCGTGTCCAGTTCAAAATTCTTGACATTTGAAGTGATTTGTGTGATGCCTTTCGCAGCAAAGAATGGGATGACGTGTTCTTCATTATCTTGTTTGTGCAATTTCAGATAAAGAATTTCAGGGGATTCCAATTCCGTATGCAATTCAAATTCTGGCGTTCCATTGATGGTCAACGAATCGATGGTCACGAATGTTGAGTCTTTTAATTTTTGTAGATAGACATTTCCTTTCATCAAGCCTTTAATGTTTCCTTTCAAGGTAAAATTTGAGCTGTCGTTTGCACAAGAAACAGTAAAGATGAAAATCAATAATGGCATTAACTTTTTCATGGGATGAATTTGAATGTTGGAGCGCAAATATCCTATAAATAATTTTTAAATGCTAACTCATCGATGCTATTTTCATCAACTCCGCACACAAAATGGCGCCATAAGTTCCAATGACATAACCAAACACTGCCAATAAAGCTCCAACTGTTGCCAAACTAGGATGGAAGGCTGCAGCAACCACAGGAGCCGAGGCGGCTCCGCCAACATTTGCCTGACTTCCAACAGCCAAAAAGAAGAATGGGGCTTTGATGAGTTTTGCCACAACAATTAATAAAATAGCATGAATGGCCATCCATACAAGGCCAATAAGAATCAATCCTGGATTTTCAAAAATTTTGCCCAGATCCATTTTCATGCCAATGGTTGCAACCAAAATATAAATAAATACACTTCCTATTTTGCTTGCGCCTGCACCTTCGTAGTTTTTCGCTTTGGTAAAGGACAGTAAAATTCCCATTAGGGTTGCAATGGAAATCAACCAAAAGAAACTACTTCCAAAAGAAGAGAGCGCACTTTTTGGATTGCTGACAGCTTCAAAATTATCAACCAAATACTTCGAAATGACATCTGCGCCCAAATGTGCAATTCCAACTGAAACAAACGCAAACAT
>JBDSFP010000120.1:0-5362 GCA_039919415.1 Aquaticitalea sp.
AACTTCACTTGGTTAGTGTACGAAGGTAAGAAAAAGAATTGCTTGCAATGGTGCAACTTTGGGAGCAATGGCCGAAAATTCGATGAAGTGCCATTGGATGGAAAATTTGCAGATCTAGAATAAAAAATCCAAATCCATTAACCTCTATATTTGGTTTGTAAAAATAATGATTGGAATGTGCTGCTTTGTTATAACAATTTGAAATTTGTCTGTATCTCAACCAATTTCAATTTTGAATATGCCCTCAATTCTTCAAAAAACGTTGTGAATTCTTCCTCAAATTCGTTGTAATACTGTTTTAATTCCACGCTTGCCCGGTCCATCCCAGACACGTTTTTCGTACGTCGGTTCATTCCATTCAGAACTCTTTGGATTCCTTCCAGATTGGCATAATTGAGCAACCAATTGTCTGACATCATATAAGGTATCATTTTTTGAATGCGTATCGGAAGAATTTCAAAATTGGTTTCCAAACTTTCATAAAAATCATTCACATATATTTCCAATGGCACCTCCGAATACATAGACCAATTTTTCGCCAAAAAATGGTCGTAGAGAATATCCACAATGACTCCGCTGTAATGGCTGTAATTTTCATGCAACCTTTTGGTACTCTGCCTTACGATGGGATGAGAATCTGTAAAGGTGTCAATCTGTCGATGTAACAAAATACCGATTTGAATATTTTTTGGAAATTTCCGATACTGTTTGCCACGAATACCATCCGCAATGAAATTACCGATGGTTACCGAGTCATCATTACCAGAAAGATAGATGTGCGCCAAAAAATTCATTCGTCTAAATTACAAATTATGGTCTTATCAATTCAACAAGCCAAGTATAATTTTTAGGTTTTGGAATTGTATATTTGCTTTTTTAATTTGAAAAGCACTCTATGACACTCATCAAATCAATTTCGGGAATTCGGGGTACCATCGGAGGCAGCGTTGGCGATAACTTGACGCCCATCGATGCTGTAAAATTCGCATCCGCCTATGGTATTTGGCTCAAACAACAGCGCAACAAAGAGAATTATCGAGTTGTGGTGGGAAGAGATGCGCGAATTTCTGGGGAAATGATACAAAATTTGGTCATGAATACCTTGGTTGGTCTGGGAATCCATGTTATCGATCTGGGATTGTCCACCACGCCAACGGTTGAGATTGCTGTACCCATGGAGCATGCCGATGGTGGCATCATTTTGACCGCGAGCCACAATCCAAAACAGTGGAATGCGTTGAAATTATTGAATGCGAAAGGCGAATTTTTGAATGGTGAAGAAGGCACGAAGATTCTGGAGATTGCTGAAAATGACACAATGACTTTTTCAGACGTGGATAGCCTCGGGAAAATCACAAAAAACCAAGCCTATATCGATTTGCACATTGATGAAGTTTTAAAAATGCCTTTGGTCAATAAGAAAGCCATCGATGCTGCCAATTTTAGAGTGGTGGTGGATGGTGTGAATTCGACAGGTGGAATCGCTGTTCCTTTACTGTTGGATAGATTGGGAGTCATTACAGTTAAATTATATTGCGAACCAAATGGACATTTTCCACATAACCCAGAGCCTCTGAAAGAGCATTTGGGAGATTTGGCCGCTGCGGTTGTAAAGGAACATGCCGATTTGGGAATCGTGGTCGATCCTGATGTTGACCGTTTGGCTTTTATGGACGAAAAAGGGGATATGTTTGGAGAAGAATATACGTTGGTTGCCTGTGCTGATTATGTGTTGGGAAAAACACCAGGGAACACGGTCAGCAACATGAGTTCCACGAGAGCCCTTCGCGACGTTACAGAAAAACATGGAGGACAATATGAAGCAAGTGCAGTGGGCGAAGTGAATGTAGTGGAATTGATGAAGAAAAACAAGGCTATCATTGGTGGTGAAGGCAATGGAGGTATTATTTACCCTGAACTTCATTATGGACGTGATGCTTTAGTAGGAATCGCTTTATTCTTAAGTTTATTAGCAGAAAAGAATATAAAGACCAGCGAATTGAGAGCTTCATATCCAAACTATTTCATGAGCAAAAAGAAAATCGAGCTCACACCGGATTTGGATGTCGATAATATTCTGAAAGCCATGGAAAACTATTACCAAAACGAAAAGCTGACAACAATTGACGGAGTGAAAATCGATTTCAACAATAGTTGGGTGCATTTACGAAAAAGCAATACCGAACCGATTATCCGAATTTACACAGAATCACCAACTCAAGAAGAGGCCGATACACTTGCTGATAAAATCATCGCTGAAATCAAGGCAGTTGCAAATATTTAGTACCTTTGAATGTTATTCAATTTTAATCCATACCGCTGTTTGGTGGTATACTATACTTTAATATTTCAATTTAGATGATTTCTACAGCGATCCCAACTATTAAATCCACGGAACTTGAGGAGTATTTCAATCAGTTCAGGCAACATATTATTGGCATTGATCAAGACTTTGTGTCGCCTTTTGGGAAGCAGAAAATCATTTATACCGATTGGACGGCTTCGGGAAGATTATATCGACCAATTGAAGAAAAATTGATGAATGATTTCGGGCCTTATGTTGCCAATACGCATACCGAAACAACGGTTTCGGGAACCGCAATGACCAAAGCCTATCACAAGGCCAAGCACATTATTAAAGAACATGTCAATTGTAATGATGATGATGTTTTGATCATGTCTGGTACAGGAATGACAGGTGTCATCAATAAATTTCAACGTATTCTCGGTTTGAAAGTTCCTGAAAACCTTCGGAAACATACCAAGGTGCCTGATGAAATTCGGCCTGTGGTCTTCATTACTCACATGGAACATCACAGTAATCAAACGTCTTGGTTAGAAACAATTGCTAAAGTTGAGGTCATTCCTCCTGGAGAAGATGGGTTGTTTAGTATGAAAAACCTTGAAATCCTTCTTGAAACCTATAAAGATTGCACCATAAAAATTGCGTCTGTTGTTGGAGGTTCGAACGTTACAGGCATCCAAACGCCTTATCACGACATTGCAAAACTGATGCACCAAAACGGCGGCGTTTGTTTTGTGGATTTTGCCTGTTCGGCACCTTATGTGAACATCGATATGCATCCAAAAGACGAAGCGCAAGCTTTGGATGCTATCTTCTTTTCCCCACATAAATTTTTGGGTGGACCAGGGACTTCAGGCGTTTTGATTTTCAGTAAGAAATTATACAAGAATATGGTGCCCGATTGCCCTGGAGGAGGAACTGTGAGTTGGACGAATCCTTGGGGAGAACACAAATATATCGACAATATCGAAGATCGCGAGGATGGCGGAACACCGGGTTTTCTTCAAACCATAAAAACCGCTTTGGCCATCAAGTTGAAGGAGCAGATGAAAGTGTCCAAAATTCTCAAACGCGAACATGAATTGGTCAACTTTATCTTTGAAAATTTAAAAGATGTTGAAAATCTTATTATTTTGGCAGGCCAACATCAAGACCGGTTAGGCGTTATTTCGTTTTATATTGATGATCTGCATTACAACTTGGGCGTGAAATTGCTCAATGACCGATTTGGGATCCAAACTCGAGGTGGTTGCAGTTGCGCAGGCACTTATGGACATTTCTTGTTGCATGTGGATATTGAAACTTCCCATGCATTGACCAAGGAAATCTCACTGGGCGAATTGACTCGAAAACCAGGCTGGATTCGCATGTCTATCCACCCGACGACCACAAATGCTGAAATATCCTATATATGTGAAAGTTTAAAGGCTTTGGCAAAAGATCACTTGTACTGGGCAAAAGAATACGACTACATGAGGACATCCAATGAGTTTGTGCACCAATTGCAATTTGAAAATGCTTCCTACGAAACACCTGTTGATTCTTGGTTCGAATTGTAGTTATCTATATTTTTCCGGAACGTTATCCTTGTGTTTCCAGCGTTTATGGGTCCACAAATAATATTCTGGGGCTTCTGCGATTTGTTTCTCTACCAATCGAAAGAATTTATCTGTTATCTCGTAATTATTTAATTCCTTTGGATTTGTGGTAAGCACTTCAAAGGAGGCTTCATAACAACCTCTTTTCAAACGTTTTACCTTAAAAAAAATGACGGACATGTTCAGCCTTTTGGCTAATATTTCGGCACCGGTGTGCATAGGAACTTTATAACCCATGAATTCGCCCCAATGCAATGCATTATGGGGTTTTGCCGACTGATCGGATACAAATCCATTGATTGTTAACTTATTATCAACTTTAGCTCTTATGAGTGTTGGAATAATCTCTTTAGTAGTCACTAAGTGAGTGTTATATTTGGCTCTAATTTGCTTAATCAATCGATCAAAATATGGATTTGCAAGTTTCTTATAGACCGCATAGGTAACAGTAGTGGGATTGACGAATCTGTTTAGAATAAAAATCCATTCCCAACTTCCGTAATGAGCACACATCAATATGGTGCTTCTGTTCATTTTTTCAAATTCATTTAGGACTTCAATATTTATAAATCTAAAATGTTCTTTCATTTCCTCTTCAGAAATAGTCAATGATTTGATGGCTTCCACTATCATATCACAGAAATGATGGTAAAATTTTCTTGTGATGATACTGATTTCATCTTGAGATTTATCGGGGAATACAAGATTCAAGTTCTCTTTGACCACTTTTTTTCGATAGCCCAAAACCATATAAACCCAAAAGTATAAAAAGTCTGAAAACGCATAGAGCAATCTAAAAGGCAAAATGGACACCAACCACAAAAATGGATAAACCAAAATGTAAACGAGTAATTGCATTAATAAATATTAAATTTGCGGGAGCAAATATATGTTATATTATAATTAATCGTTTAGGGTTCTATGGGTAATTTAAGTTTAGTCACTATAATCATCATTGCCGCCAATGCCATTATTTCGTATAAAGGATTCAGTGATTATGGTTTTTTTGAGCGTTATAAATTTAATGTTGGAGCGGTAAGGCGAGGCGAACAGATACGCATGTTCAGTTCCGGGTTTCTTCATGTGGATACGATGCATTTGATTGTCAACATGTTTACACTGTACTTCTTTGCTGATATTGTGGTAATGGAATTGGGAAACCTCAACTTTATCATCGTGTACATCATAAGTTTGATATTGGGAAATTTGCTGTCACTTTATTTTCATCAAAATGAATATCATTATTCCGCAGTGGGAGCAAGTGGAGCCGTAACCGGAATTTTGTACGCAGCAATTTTACTACATCCAGACTTGGAATTGTATTTAATGTTTATTCCCATCCCAATTCCTGCCTATCTTTTTGGAATTGGATATCTGTTATACTCGATTTACGGAATGAAAAACAAAGTGGGCAACATTGGTCACGATGCCCATTTCGGTGGCGCCATTGGTGGATTTA
>JBDSFP010000152.1:0-3543 GCA_039919415.1 Aquaticitalea sp.
CAATAAAGTGAACTTTTTTACTTTGACGGTTTTTTCGCCTACCTGTGTGGTAAACAAGTTACCTACAACACCTATAAAATCTCCGAAGTCCAATAATTTTTTGAAGACCTCGTTGTACATCATTTTATCATCGTCAGGGCAAATTTCGTCCCTGTTGAAATACAACTGGATTTTGCCCTCGGAATCCTGCAATTGGGCAAAGCTTGCTTTTCCTTGAACTCTCATCGACATCAAGCGTCCTGCAATCACGACATGCCTGCCGTCTTCAAACTGTTCTAAGACTTGTTTTGAGGTATGGTCAACAGGATATAGATTGGCAGGATATGGGTTGATGCCCAACTCCCGCAGTTTGACCAGTTTTTCCCTTCGGATGAGTTCTTGTTCAGAAAGTTGCATGCTAATTGATTTTGAAAACTGTCTTTTGCGACAGAAGAGTGCAAAATTACATTATTTTCAAAAAATTAGCATACAACTTTAGAATGGAATTTGATTTAGGAAAAAAAAACAAAACCCTAGTTTTCTTTATCCTCTGTTTCTGGTTTTAAGACTTCACCTTTTATTCTCAAAACTTTGGAAGGCTCGGAAGCATTTGAAGTCAAAGTCACAGTTTTAGTAAAAGCACCAATTCTGTTGGTAGCATATTTTACATCAATCTGACCAGATTCGCCTGGTTGAATCACATTTTTAGGATAGGTTGGTACGGTACAACCGCAAGAACCCTTGGCATCGGTTATTACAATAGGTGCCTCACCTGTATTAGTAAATTTAAAAACACGTACACCATCGGCATCCTGTGCAATTTTTCCATAATCAATTTCTTCTGTTTCAAATGAAAATTTGCCCACTTTGTCTGTGGATGCTATCTCTTGTGCGAAACTAAATGTGGAAACCAATGCAAATAAGGAAAGTGCTAAATAAAGCTTGTTTGTTTTGTTCAGTAAAACATTCATAAGATTTGTTTTAAAAATTAATAGACTACAAACATCTGAAAAATTTAGTGAAATAAATCAAATGTTAGGTTCGAAATAAGTACTAGTACTTCAAATTAAATTTATAACTACTTAACAAACAAATTCTTAACCTGATTACGGGTTTGAACATTTAACTTTTTGTAAACGTTGTTTACGTGTGTTTTAACGGTACTGACACTTACAAAAAGCACTTCTGCAATATCTTTATTACTTTTATCTTTCAGTAAAAGTTCGAGAATATTCTGTTCTTGTTTGGTTAAGGCTTGTTTTAGTTCGGTTGCTGATTTCCTGGGTATTTTATTCAATTTTGAAAAAAGAATAATGTTTATAATCACAGAAACACTTCCAATGACAAGTACTAAATAATACAGCCAATTAATAGAGATTGGTTTAGTTGCTCCAATGCTAAATTTATCTGCATTTACTTCTGTTTGGTATTGTATTAAGTAAGGCGAATAGGGATATTGCGAACTCAATCGGTTCAACAAATCGTTATAATATGGATTGGATTTTAAATCTTCCAAATAAAACTCATGAAAATTGTTGCTTCTATCGGAAAGAAAAGCGTAAATGGACAATTCTGCCAAAGGTTCATTCAGGCTTTTCCCAAACTCATGAAGTTTTTTGAACCATTTTTTATTATTGAGTTCCCTGCTAGCCTCACTTCTGACTTTTCCATAGTCAAACTTCATGGCGTCCTTGATGGAATCGATTCTCACAAAGGCATTGGCATGGACATTTCTCGAATCTACTTGACAGAAAATCTGATTGTCATATGAGAATGGAAATTCAATGGTATCTTTGTTTTTCGCCATGAACAAAATTTCTTTGCTATCCGCACAATGGCCATCAAAATGATTTTGATTTTGTTCAGTTTCGGTGCAATTGTCAATATGGATCCTGTAAATCCGGTTTTCATCATCGATTTGATTTCCCGAAAAATAGAATTGGCCTGAAGAATCTACCGACTGTTTAGCTATGATTTGTTCGGAAAACACACCGGACAGTTTTCGGTAATCCTCAATCAATGACAAATAGACGCTGCTTTGCAAATGGTCCCTATCGACCTGTCCTTTAAAAAAGTATTGAGCTTTGGCCGAAACACAACAAAGGAATGCAACGAAAAAAACAAAGTTTACTTTCATAATACGAATCTACTAAAATTATTCAAAAATAAGAACGGTTTATTTGCATGATGTAACAATTAAAAGCATTTTACGTCAGATAAATTATCAATCAATTAATCACATCATCATGAGTATCTGGAGAGTTATCCTTTCTATTTTTTGTCCACCTTTGGCGGTTATTGACAAGGGTTGTGGGTCCGTTGTCATCACTTTTTTATTGTGGCTATGTGGCTGGGTGCCTGGCGTTATTGCTGCATTGGTCATTCTTAATAATCCGAAAAGGTAGGTATCACTTGGCAGTATACAATTATTCAGGTTCAGCCATCCTTGATCTTTTCAGCTTCGAGCTTCCAACTACCAGATACGGGCTTCCAACTTTTACCTAAAATACCGTAAATTTGTGACCAATGAACAAAACCGTTATTTTACAGGATCTGGGACTTAAAGATTACAAAGCCACTTGGGACTATCAAGAGGAACTTTTCAAAAGCGTAGTCGATATCAAAATCAAGAATCGGAGAGAAGGCACACAGAACGAAACCGATAATTACTTTCTATTTGTGGAACATCCGCACGTTTATACTTTGGGAAAAAGTGGTGACTTGGCCAATTTACTATTGAATGAAACTCAGCTCGCAGCCAAAGACGCTTCCTTTTATAAGGTCAATAGAGGAGGCGATATCACCTATCATGGCCCAGGTCAAATAGTTGGCTATCCCATTTTAGATTTGGAAAATTTCTTTACAGACATCCACAAATATTTGAGATTGCTTGAGGAAATGATCATCTTAACATTAACAGAATACGGGGTAAAATCAGAACGCAGCAAAGGCGAAACCGGCGTTTGGTTGGATGTCGGAACTCCTTTCGCGAGAAAAATCTGTGCTATGGGAGTTCGGGCAAGCAGATGGGTAACAATGCACGGTTTTGCACTCAATGTCAATGCCGATTTGGGTTATTTTGATCATATGATTCCGTGTGGAATACGTGGCAAAGCTGTCACGTCCTTAAACGTGGAGCTTGGTGTGAATAGGGTTGATGAAGCTGAGGTAAAGCAGAAATTGTTGAAGCATTTTATGGCGTTGTTTGGGGCGGAGGTTTAAGACTATTTCACACCCTTAAATATCCGCTTCCTTAGGTAAAACCATAAGGTGGGATGTGACCAAAGATTACTTTCTGTGGTCCGACCTTCTTTTCCTTTCAGGTTTCCATTGATGAATGCGAAGATGGCTTGTTTCATCAATTGTATGCCTTCACCTATCTGCAAATAGGTATAAGTGGCAAAATTGTCATTCGGATTCGTTTCAATGGTTTTCTGAAACAGCACTCCGCCTGTATCGATGCCACTATCGACCAAATGGACGGTTACTCCGCAATTTTCTTTATCTCCATTTGCTATGGACCAATAGCCACCATGAACGCCTCTATATTTTGGGGTGATGCCG
>JBDSFP010000179.1:0-8716 GCA_039919415.1 Aquaticitalea sp.
ATCATCATTTTTATTTTTGAATCGAGAAGTCTTTCGACAATTTTTTTTCGACCAACTTCCAGCATGCCTTCACTAATGTCCAAGCCAATGATTTCTTTGGCACTTGTTTTAGCTAGACTGATAGCCAAATCGCCAGTTCCTGTGGCGATGTCCAAAATATTTTGAGGCTTTGTCTCTGCCACAATGTCCACCACTTTGTTTCGCCATTTTACATCAATACCAAAAGAAATCACCCGGTTAAGCCCGTCATATTCCTTTGAAATTGTGTCAAACATTTTAGTGACCTGTTGTTTTTTGTTCAAATCACTATCCTTGTAAGGCGTTACTTTTTCAGACATTCTGATTTTTTGACAAAGATAGAATAATGGATGAGTTTTTAAATCAAACGACGAATAAAAGACAGAAGACGTAAGACTGCTTCGCTTTAAAACGCAAGACAAAGAACTACTCGCCACTTCGCAGGAAGATATAAGGCTTATTGTATTATTGGGACTTATTTGTCTTGTCTCTTGTCTCTTTAATCTTTTCTCCATGTTTCTATATTCTTTGATTGTCTTTGTTCTTGTATCTTGATTCAAATTTAAATAGGTCTGAAAACCCTTTTCAAATTTATAGTATATTTGTCTCAAGTGTCGAATCCCAATTATATATGAAAATAATCATTGCAGGTGCTGGTGAAGTTGGATTTCATTTGGCAAAATTACTCTCATTTGAATCACAGGAAATCACCTTGCTTGATACCAAAAAGGAAAGTCTTGTGTATGCCATCGACCATCTGGACATTCGGGTCATCAAAGGTAATGCGACCTCAATCGCAGTCTTGAAGGATGCAAACATAAGTTCATCTGATTTATTTATTGCAGTAACATCTTCAGAAACAACCAATATTACCGCTTGTGTGCTTGCCAAACAACTGGGCGCACGACGCACCATTGCCAGGATTTCCAATGCAGAATTTATTGACCACAAGGAAGAAGTTGGATTTCCAAAATTCGGAATTGATGAATTGATTTCTCCTGAATCCTTGGCGGCTTCCGAGATTGAATTATTGTTAAACCAATATGGTTTTAACGACAGTTATGAATTTGAAGAAGGTGCTCTCACGATGTTGAGCCTTCGATTATCAAGAACCGCAAGTTTTGTGAATAAAACGGTTAAGGATGCGGCGGCAATTTTTCCGGAATTACACTTCGTGCCTATTGCGATTCAGCGTTTTGGGACACAATATACTATCATTCCACGTGGAGACACACAATTTAAGGAAGGTGATAAGGTCGTATTTGTAACCTCAAAAGGCGGTGATCAAGAATTGTTTGAATTGTCTGGTCGCGTTAAAGTGGACATCAAAAATGTGATGATTCTTGGCGGCAGCCAAATAGGTTTAAAAACCGCTAAAGATCTATGCAAAAGTAAATTCAACGTAAAATTGGTCGAAAGTAATAGGGAAGTGGCCTTTGAAATGGCTGACCAACTACCCAATGCCTTGGTCATCAATGGCGACGGTAGAAATGCAGAATTGCTGGAGGAGGAAAACATCAGTAATATGGATGCATTTATTGCAGTGACCGGCGATTCTGAAACCAATATCATGTCCTGTTTGGTGGCGAAATCCAAGGGTGTCAAAAAGACCATTGCATTAGTTGAGAATATGGATTATTATCAATTGTCACATTCTATTGGCATCGATACGTTGATCAACAAAAAATTGTTGGCCGCAAATAATATTTTTCGATACATTCGAAAGGGAGAAGTTGTCGCCATGACAAAGTTGAACAATATGAATGCCGAACTGCTGGAATTTGTGGTCAAGCCCAAATCGAAAATCACGAACAAACAAATAAAGGATCTTGATTTTCCACGATCTGCCATCATTGGGGGGGTCATCCGAAATGGGAAGGGTATGATTTCATTGGGAAGTTTTAAGATCCAAGCAGGCGACAGGGTAGTGGTGTGCTGTTTGCCTCGCTCAATTACCGAAGTCGAAAAGTTTTTCTTCTAATGTATGGCAAAATTCAACTTTAAAATCATCTTTCATTTTTTTGGATTGCTGCTGCTTTTTAATGGCGGCTTTATGCTATTGTCTACTCTTATAAGCATTAGCTATAACGATGGTGTGACCTTGGAGCTTTTGTTCTCAGGTTTGGGCGTAGTGCTGGTGGGTGCAGTTTTGATGTTCTTTACCAAAAAGCACAGCAAGGTCATGAACAAGCGTGAAGGGTATTTTGTGGTAACCTTTGGTTGGATTGTCATGACGATTTCAGGGGCAATTCCTTACATGGTCACGAATGTGATTCCTAGTTTTACCAGCGCATTTTTTGAAACGATGTCAGGCTACACCACCACAGGAGCGACCATTTTAAATGATATTGAAGTGGTGCCTTTTGGCGTTTTGTTCTGGAGAAGTACCACGCACTGGATTGGAGGCATGGGCATCATCGTATTGGCGATTGCCATCTTGCCTTTATTGGGGATTGGTGGCATGCAGTTGTTTGCCGCGGAAGCCCCAGGTCCAAGTGCCGACAAATTGCATCCCAGGATTACCGATACCGCAAAGCGTCTATGGTATATTTATCTTGGTTACACAGTGGCAGAAACCATTCTGCTGAAAGTGGCTGGTATGTCTTTTTTTGATGCCATCAATCACTCCATGAGTACTTTGTCCACTGGCGGATTTTCGACTAAAAACTCGAGTGTGGCTTATTGGAACGATCAACCGATCATTCAATACATTATCATCGCTTTTATGTTTTTGGCTGGAACCAACTTTGTTTTGAGTTATTATGCGTTTAAAGGGAAAATACAAAAGGCGCTTGGTGATGAGGAGTTGCAATGGTATTTCAGATTCATTGCGACCTTTACCATAATCGTGGCATTGATCATCTATTTTAAAGCGGATTTTGCCATTTCCACCATCGAACATCCTTTGGTTTGGGGAAAGGCAGAGGCTTCATTTCGCCATGGTTTGTTTCAAGTGTTGACAGTTGTTACCACAACAGGTTTTATTACTGCAGACTATACTTTGTGGACCCCATTTTTGTTGGTCTTTTTCTTTGGAATTATGTTTTTGGGTGGTTCTGCGGGAAGTACTGCAGGCGGTATCAAAGTCATGCGTCATTTGATTTTGATAAAGAACGGATTTTTGGAGTTCAAACGTGCCATCCATCCAAATGCTATTTTGCCAGTGAGATATAATAACAAGGCTGTTTCTGGAGAAATTGTTTTTAATATCCTGGGATTTTTTATTCTTTATATGTTGTCTTTTATTATCGGGGCTTTGGTTTTTTCGATGTTTCAAATTGATTTTCAATCGGCAGTCGGACTTTCGGCATCGAGTTTGGGGAATATTGGGCCTGCCTTGGGCAATTTTGGCCCTGTTAATAATTATGCCGCTTTGCCACCTTTGGCGCAGTGGTGGTCTTCATTTTTGATGTTGATAGGGCGTTTGGAATTGTTTACAGTCTTGATTTTGTTGACGCCTTTCTTTTGGAGAAATAGATAACTGTAACATTGCTTACAATTCATCTACCTATAGTTAAAGTAGCTGTTCAAAGAACCTTTAACTGATAGTTCTTGAGCTCATCTCAAAATTTATCTTTTATCCTTTTATATCAATGATTTTCAATAGATACCTATTGAACAAGTCTTGCTTATCCCTAAAATTAAAAGTCATTTATAAAATTTAGAACTCATGGGTGGAGAAGGTGCAATGATGGCGATGATAACCTCATTACGGAATAATAGCAGACGAAAAAATAGAACGCAATTTGATAAAGACCCTATTGGTAGTTACGGCGATGCCAAGAGGGTGGAATTTGACTTTCCAGAAATAACACCGCAAGTTTTGAAAACTATTCGCGACAGATTGCTAAAGGAAAAGAAACAACTGATGCTGAAAACATGGATTTTATTTTCAATCGTGGTCACTGTTGTTATAATCCTGTTCGTAATCTAGATAAATACAGAGAGATGCCGTTTGGGGAGTCCATGAACACTATTATTAAGAGCAATAAATCTATTATGCTCGATAAATCACAAAGGTTTAGAAAAACTTCTGGGCGATATGACTGTGTAGATAAAGAACAGTTCGATTTTCCAAAAGCAACTCCTGAGCTATTGAAATCTATTAAAAATCGGTTACAAAAACAGAGAAGACATTACCTTTGGAAACTTGGAATTCTCTTTTCAATAATTTTAATTGCATTGATTGCATCACTATTATATTATCAAAAAAGCCACTAAATTTAGTGGCTTTATATTTTAATTCAAAGATTCTTTGATCCGCCTCACAGCTTCAACAATCTGCTCTGTGGAAGCGGCATAAGATAAGCGAATGCAGTTTGGATTCCCAAAAGCATCACCAGTAACCGTGGCTACCAAAGCTTCCTGCAACAGATACAATGAAAAATCATCTGCATTTTTGATGTGATGGCTGCGTAAGGTTTTTCCAAAATAATAAGAGATATCGGGAAAGATATAAAATGCACCTTCAGGCATATTGTTTTTGAAGGTTGGGATTTCATTCAATAATTTGACAATCAGATCGCGCCGTTTTTGGAATTCGTCCACCATAAATTGGATGCGTGAAGGCGATTCTGTCAAAGCTGTGATTGCTGCACGTTGTGCAATACTATTCGCACCGCTCGTAATCTGACCTTGCATTTTGGTACAGGCTTTTGCAATGTATTCAGGAGCGCCAATATAGCCAATTCTCCAACCTGTCATGGCAAAGGCCTTCGAAACACCATTGACCGTTACGGTTCTATCAAACATATCATCAAATTGTGCCATACTGGCATGATCACCAATGAAGTTGATGTGCTCGTAGATTTCATCAGACACAACAATAATATTTGGATGTTTTTGAAGTACATCTGCCAAGGCACGCAATTCTTCCTTACTATAAACAGAACCACTTGGATTGCAGGGCGAACTGTACCAAATCATTTTTGTTTTTGGCGTGATGGCGGCCTCCAACTGGGAGGCAGTCAATTTGAAATCATTTTCAAGGGAGGTCTGCACTTCCACAGGAATGCCTTCATTCAACATGACAATATCACTATAACTTACCCAATACGGACATGGTAAAATTACTTCATCCCCTTTGTTAAGCAAAACTGCAGCTAGATTGGCCAAGGATTGCTTGGCACCAGTTGATACTACAATTTGGGAAGGTGTATAATTCAATCCATTGTCGCGCTTGAATTTGGTCACAATAGCTTGCTTTAAGTCCATGTAACCATCCACAGGCGAATAAGTGCTGTAGTTTTCGTCAATGGCGCGTTTTGCGGCATCCTTAATATAATCTGGAGTGTTGAAATCCGGTTCGCCAAGACTTAGTCCAATTATGTCTTTGCCTTCTGCTTTTAGTTCTCTTGTTTTTGCCGCCATTGCTAATGTAGCAGACGTGGTCATGCCTAAAACTCTATCTGAAAGTTGGTTCATTCAAAAAAAATTATGCTTGTAGTGCAGGTTTCATTCCCATTTCCTTTAAAAATCTGAAATGGGCGATAATTGCTTTTCGAGTGGTTTTGTATTCTTTGTAAGGAATGTTGAATTCAAGAGCAGTTTCCTTTACAATTTTTGAAATCTTTGTGTAATGGACGTGGCTGATGTGCGGAAAGATATGGTGCTCAACTTGATGGTTTAAACCACCAGTGAACCAATTTACGATTTTGTTTTTGGTCCCAAAATTTACAGTAGTTGCCAATTGATGGATGGCCCAAGTATTTTTCATGGTGCCATTCGGTTCAGGAAGTGGCATGTCCGCTTCGTCCATCACATGAGCCATCTGAAACACAACACTCAATATGACGCCGGCGACATAGTGCATCAAAAAGAAACCAATCAACAATTTCCACCAAGCGATGTCGGTCAATACTATTGGCAATACAATCCAAATGGATACATAAATAATTTTTGAAATCACCAATTTGCTCCATTCGGTGGCAGGATTTGGAAATTTACCATAAGACAATTTACGTTTTAAATAACGTCTCATTTGTAAGAAATCTGTTGTAATCGCCCAATTAATGGTCAAAAGTCCGTATAATAATAACGAATAGTAATGTTGAAATCTATGATGTTTGTGCCATTCTGCATGTTTTGAAAAACGAAGAATACGACCTGCTTCCAGATCTTCGTCATGTCCATGAATATTTGTGTATGTGTGATGCAGAACATTATGTTGCACTTTCCAGTTGTAAACATTCCCGGCCAAAATATATATACTGCTGCCCATCAAACGGTTGATCCATTCTTTATTGGAAAACGAGCCGTGATTTCCATCGTGCATCACGTTCATGCCAACACCAGCCATTCCAATTCCCATGACAATGGTCAATATGAGCATGGACCAGGTTGGCAGATCAAGAGTTAGAATCAAAAAATAAGGTGCTAGAAAAAGTGAAAACATGACAACGGTTTTAAGCCAGAGTTTCCAGTTGCCTGTCCGCTGGATATTGTTGTCTTTAAAATAATCGTTCACGCGTTTATTGAGCGTTCTGAAGAATTTTGCAGAGTCGGTTCTTGAAAAAGAAAGCGTTTCTTGTGATGTCATTAATTACAGGTTTATATGATAGCCGTGAACACCGTATCATACATATGATGCAAAGATAATCAATTTATGCCGCTCTTGTGATAAGATTATCCTAAAATTATCGTCACAAAATTACCTATTTTTGCTGAAAATTCTATAGAATGGGCTTGGTCCAACAATACTTTTCCGATATTTCTGACATACAAATCGAACAATTCCAACAACTGGAAGGCTTGTATAAAGAGTGGAATTCCAAGATCAATGTCGTTTCCCGAAAAGATATCGATGCCCTATATTTGCGACACGTATTGCATTCCTTGGGCATAGCAAAAGTGATTTCCTTTAAGGCCAATTCAAAAATTTTGGATGTTGGCACAGGAGGTGGTTTTCCGGGGATTCCATTGGCTATTCTTTTTCCCGACAGCAAATTCCATCTGGTGGACAGCATTGGCAAAAAATTAAAAGTGGTCGATGGTGTTGTGGACTCTTTGGATTTAAAGAATGTAAAAACCACACACGGACGTGCTGAAGTTGTGAAAGGGCAGTTTGACTTTATCGTCAGCCGAGCAGTGACTGACATGCCTACCTTTGTAAGTTGGGTAAAGAACAAAATCGCCAAAACACAACATAACGAACTTAAAAACGGTATTTTGTATTTGAAAGGCGGCGATTTGACCGAAGAACTTCAGGTGTACAGAACTGCAAAGATTTATGAGTTAAGCGATTATTTTAAGGAAGAGTTCTTCGAAACCAAAAAGGTGGTGCATCTACCTATAAAGTACAAGGGCTGAATCATGTTGATTCAGCCCTTGTAGGGAAATTTCAATTATTTTACGAATATATAAGTCGTTGGATAAAATTAAACTTCCATTTAAAAATGAGAGACATATAAGCCTGATTAGAGGTTTAATTAAATACTCTTTCTAATATTCAAATTAATTCAATTTAAACTTAAACGGCATTACCCCAAAAAAGGATATCGATAATCCGTTGGTGTCACGAATGTTTCCTTGATCAATCTTGGAGACACCCAACGCAATAGATTTTGTGCACTACCAGCTTTATCATTGGTCCCCGAGGCTCTTGCACCTCCGAAAGGTTGTTGCCCAACCACTGCACCTGTTGGTTTGTCATTGATATAAAAGTTTCCGGCGGAATTTTGAAGTGCTTTTGTGGCTTCTTCAATCGCGTATCGGTCAGTTGCCAAAATAGCTCCTGTCAAGGCATAATCACTGGTTTCATCCACCAACTTTAAGGTTTTGCTGTAATCCTTGTCCTCATAAACATAGATGGTAATGACGGGACCAAACAATTCCGTGCACATGGTATTGTATTTTGGACTTGTGGTTACAATAACCGTTGGTTCGATAAAATAACCTTCGGATTTGTCATAGTTGCCACCAACGATGATTTCCGCATCCTTATCTTTTTTTGACTGGTCGATGTATTTGGCCAATTTATCAAACGACCCTTCGTGTATGACCGCAGTAATATAGTTGCCCAGATCTTCCGGCGAACCCATTTTAAAGGATTTCACGTCTTCAATAACATATTTCTTCACATCTTTCCAAAGGCTTTTTGCAACATAAGCTCTGGACGCCGCACTACATTTTTGTCCTTGGAACTCAAAAGCACCACGTACTATTGCGGTTGACACTTGCTTGGCATTGGCTGTTTTATGGGCTACGATAAAATCCTTTCCACCAGTCTCTCCAACGATTCTTGGATAGGTTTTATAATTTTCAATATTGTTTCCGATTTGTTTCCACAATTTTTTGAAGATATCTGTGGAACCGGTAAAATGCAATCCTGCAAAATCAGGACTTTCCAAAACCACATCCGTAATCATTTTGGCATCGCCAAAAAGCACATTGATAACACCGGCAGGAACACCAGCTTCCTCAAATACATCCATGATCACTTTTGCAGAATATACTTGACTATCACTCGGTTTCCAAACGACCACATTACCCATCATTGCCATGCAAGAAGGAAGATTTCCAGCAATGGCTGTAAAATTAAAAGGTGTAATGGCATAGGTAAAACCTTCCAATGGGCGATATTCAACCCGGTTCCAAGCATCACTTGTACTTTTTGGTTGGTCATTGTATATCTCCGTCATAAACTGAACATTGAAACGTAGGAAATCTATCAATTCACAAGCAGCATCAATTTCCGCTT
>JBDSFP010000205.1:0-6230 GCA_039919415.1 Aquaticitalea sp.
CCAGTACTTCTGAAAATGAAGAAGAAAGAGCAGCTATGAATCGGCCCAGATATCATAAACCGTATTGAAGAAGGAAGTACAACATCAAGTTGATTTTGTTGAATTGGGAAATTTGGATTCAGTGGAAAGCATACTGAAGCAAAACCAAACCTGCGCAGTAATTATTGAATGTATTCAAGGCGTTGGTGGTTTGGACCAAAGCACAACGGAATTTTACCAAGGGCTCGATACCTTGTGCAAGAAATATACTACCATTTTGATTGCAGATGAAGTACAATCTGGATTTGGACGCACTGGCGACTTTTTTGCGTTTCAGAAGCATGGAATTCAACCGGATATCATTTCAATCGCCAAAGGCATGGGCAACGGATTTCCAATCGGTGGAATTTTAATTCATCCAGATATCAAACCTTCCTTTGGATTATTGGGAACGACCTTTGGCGGCAACCACTTGGCATGTGCGGCCTCGTTGGCGGTTTTGGAAGTTTTAGAAGAGGAAAAACTGATGAAAAACGCCTCGGAAATGGAGCAATATTTTGTACAAAAAACCAAAGACCTGGCAAATTTAAAATCCATCAAAGGGAGGGGTTTAATGTTGGGCTTGGAGTTTGATTTTCCTGTTGGAGACTTACGGAAGAAATTAATACATCAACATAAAATTTTCACAGGAAGTGCCAAAAATCCAAATCTGATTCGAATCCTTCCTCCATTAACTATTCAAAAAAAGCATATCGATGTATTTTTTGATGCTTTGTTGAAGGAAGTTGGCAGTATTCAGTATCAGTAAACAGTTGCAACTAAAAATCATTCGTGCATTGGTGGCAAAAAAGTTTAACTAAAAAGATTCCCATTTTCATGGGAAATAAATATGAAAAAGTACACCGAAATAAAAGACATATCTAACCTCGCGGAAATCATCAAGGAAGCAATTTTACTTAAGATGAATCCTTATGAATTCGAAACCTTGGGAAAACATAAAACCTTGGTCATGCTGTTTTTCAATGCAAGCTTACGAACGCGATTGAGCACGGAAAAAGCAGCAAAAAACCTGGGCATGGAAGTGATGTTTTTGAACGGTAATGATGCGTGGAACATTGAGTTTGAAGATGGAACTGTAATGAATGCAAATTCGTCAGAACATATAAAGGAAGCTGCAAGAGTTATTTCCCAATATGGAAATGTGATTGCAGTTCGGGCATTTCCCACTTTGACAGACAAACAAAAGGATGAATCTGAATACATTCTGAACAGTTTCGTGAATTACGCTACAGTACCAATTATCAATATGGAAAGTGCAACTGCTCATCCGTTGCAAGCTTTGGCGGATGCCATTACAATTTCGGAATTGGCTGACAAACCAAAACCAAAAGTTGTCTTGTCTTGGGCGCCACATCCTCGCGCATTGCCGCAAGCCGTGGCCAATTCGTTTGTGGAAATGATGCAAAATTTAGATGTTGATTTTACCATCACCTACCCTGAAGGTTACGAACTAAATCCAGAAATCACAAAGCAAACGCCCATCAATCACAATCAAAAAGAAGCTTTAAAAGATGCCGATTTTGTTTATGTGAAAAACTGGAGCAGTTACAAGGATTATGGAAAAATTCTAAATCAAGATGAAAATTGGATGATGACCGAAGAGAAATTGGGAAAAGCAAAATTCATGCATTGTCTTCCGGTCAGACGGAATGTGGTGGTGGAAGATGCTGTGTTGGATGGTGCTAATTCGGTAGTCATTCATCAGGCAAATAATAGAACTTTTGCGGCGCAAATTGTATTAAAAAAATTATTGGAAAATTTATAAATTATTACAAGACCTGACAGGTTTTCAAAACCTGTCAGGTCTACATGGAAGTGATGAAGACACTAAAAGTCATAAAAATTGGAGGCAACATCATCGATGATGACCTGGCTTTGGACGCCTTTTTATCTGAATTCTCAAACCTCAAATCCCCTAAAATACTTGTTCATGGCGGCGGAAAGTTGGCGACACAATTAGCACATAAAATGAATGTGGAGGTCAAGATGGTAGACGGAAGGAGAATTACAGACCAAGATACATTGGACATCATCACCATGGTCTACGCAGGTAAAATCAACAAAAACATCGTCGCTAAATTGCAATCGTATCAATGCAATTCCATAGGTTTTACAGGTGCTGATGGAAACACAATTGTTACAGATAAAAGACCAATCAACACAATTGATTATGGCTTTGTGGGAGATGTGAAAAAGGTAAACACAGAAGCCTTGGAATTGCTTCTGTCAAACAACATAACACCAGTTTTTTGTGCTATCACACACGACCAAAAGGGAAAATTATTAAACACAAATGCCGATACGATTGCATCAGAATTAGCGATTGGTTTTGCTGATTTATTTTTGACCGAATTGTATTATTGCTTTGAAAAGAATGGTGTTTTGAAAGATGTGGACGATGATAGTTCCGTTATCGAAAATATCAACACAAAAACCTATGAAAAATTATTGGATGACGGCATAATTTTAGAAGGCATGTTGCCAAAGTTGAACAATTGCTTTCACGCCATTCATAAAAACGTAAAAAAAGTATGCTTGGGAAAACCCGAGATGTTTTTTGACAAATCCTCAAAATTCACGACAATAAAAGCTGACTGATGCAGGAAAGACTAACAACAGATGCCATTGCATTGCTTAAAAATCTCATTGAGACCCCATCGTTTTCTGCGGAAGAAGATCAAACTGCTTTACAGATTGAAAATTGGTTCAAGCGCTACGCAATTGATTATAAAAGAAGCCAAAATAATGTTTGGGCAATCAACAAATATTTTGATGGGAAAAAACCAAACGTATTATTAAATTCCCATCACGATACTGTAAAACCTAATAATGGATACACCAAAAACCCATTCAAAGCCATTGTGGAAAACGGAAAATTATTTGGTTTGGGGTCCAATGATGCCGGAGGTTGTTTGGTATCCTTGATGGCAACGTTTACATATTTTTATAATGTGAAAGACTTAAAATATAATTTGGTTTTGGTCGCTTCTGCGGAAGAAGAAAGCAGCGGTTCAAATGGCTTGAAGAGTATGTTGGACATTATTCCAAAAATTGATGTGGCGATTGTAGGCGAACCAACCTTGATGAATTTGGCAATTGCTGAAAAAGGCCTTGTGGTTTTTGACGCGAAGGTTAAAGGAACGGCAAGCCACGCAGCACATCCAAATAATGACAACGCCATTTACAACACGATTGATGTTTTGAAATGGTTTAAGGATTTTAAATTTGAAAAGGTTTCTGATATTTTGGGCGAAGTAAAATTAACTGTCACTCAAATTAAAGCCGGAAAACAACACAATGCGATTCCATCAGAAGTGGATTTGGTCATCGACGTTCGGGTAAACGACCAATATTCCAATCAGGAAATTGCTGATATTTTAATTGAAAAATCGCCTTGTTCGAGCATTGTCGCCAGGAGTTTGAGATTAAATTCCTCCTCCATTCCTGTGGAGCATCCATTGGTAAAAGCAGGAATTTCACTTGAGAGAGAAACTTATGGTTCGCCCACCTTGTCAGACCAAGCGGTTTTGAATTGTCCATCATTGAAATTGGGTCCAGGAGACAGCACACGTTCACACACGGCAGATGAATTTATTTATGTGAATGAAATTGAAGAAGGGATTGATATTTATATTAAATTATTAAGGAAGATATTGTAAAATCAATATTTCGGGTTGAGCACTTACGTGACCTATTAAATTTTAATATTGGATTAAAAATTTATAAATTATTAACTTAAAAAAGAAAGTAGGAAGATCCCGAAGTTTCGGGACTGCCTTCGCAGGAATTTATGAAACTCTGGGACAAAGGCATATCAATAGATAAGAAAATAGAACAATTTACCGTCGGAAATGACAGGGAAATTGACATACACATTGCTAAATATGATGTTCAGGCATCCAGAGCACATGCCAAAATGCTTCAAAAAATTGAAATTTTATCGTCTGATGAATTGTCGAAATTGGAGGAAGGTTTGGATGATTTGGCAAAGCAAATTGAAAACAACTCTTTTGTCATTGAAGAGCAGTTTGAAGATGTCCATTCAAAAATCGAATTCGAATTGACAAAAACCTATGGCGATGTCGGTAAAAAAATCCATACCGCACGTTCCAGAAACGACCAAGTTTTGGTGGCATTGCAGTTGTTTTATAAAGACAATTTAAAGCTGGTCTATGACAAAACAGAAACGTTTTTTAACACGCTTCTTAATTTGGCGGAAACCCATAAAAACCGTCTGCTTCCAGGTTACACACATTTACAAGTTGCGATGCCTTCTTCGTTTGGATTGTGGTTTTCTGCCTATGCGGAAGTTTTGATTGACGATGTGTATCTATTGCAAGCAGCTATTAAAACCGTTGACCAAAATCCGTTGGGTTCGGCAGCTGGTTATGGAAGTTCGTTTCCAATCGATAGAGAGTTTACAACCATTGAATTAGGCTTTTCAACTTTGAAATACAATGTTGTTGCGGCACAAATGAGTCGTGGAAAAAGTGAACGGACCATTGCGGCGACCTTGGGAAGTTTATGCAATACATTGTCTCGTTTTGCAATGGATATTTGCCTTTATAATAGTCAGAATTTTGGTTTCATCTCTTTCCCAGATGAATTGACAACTGGAAGTAGCATCATGCCACACAAGAAAAACCCTGATGTATTTGAGTTGCTTCGTGGGAAGTGCAATAAAATTCAAGCGTTGCATACCGAAATGGTACTCATCACGAATAATTTGCCAAGCGGTTACCATCGCGATTTTCAATTGCTAAAGGAACATGTGGTAAATGCGTTTGAAGATGTCAAGGACATTTTGGATATTTTCAATTACGCCATCCAACAAGTGATTGTTAAGAATATAGATTTGAACGACACCAAATACCAACATTTATTTACAGTAGACAGTATCAATAATTTGGTGGTAGAAGGTATGACATTTAGGGAAGCCTATCAGAAAGTTGGTGCTCAAGTTCAAGATGGTACTTACAAGCCGGATAGTTCAAAAAAGCATACGCATATCGGAAGTATTCATAATTTGTGTTTGGATAAGATTAGGGAAAAGTTTCCCAAGTGATACTCTACTTTTTGGAAGTAGTATTAAGGACTGTACAAGCAGCTCCCACAATGCCAGCGGTATTTCCCAAATGTGCAGGAATTACTGGAGTTTCAATGGTAATCCATTTTTTAAATTGATCAAAATCATCTGATGTGCCACCTCCAAGAATGATAAGATCGGGGCAAACTATTATTTCAACTATTTCTAAAAATTTATTGAAGCGTTTCCCCCATTTTTTAAAACTTAAATTTTTTAGTTCCATGACAGAAGCGGCAGCCCAATTTTCAATTTTTTTGTATTTCTTATAGGGTATTTGACCCAATTCAAAATTTGGAATCAATTTACCATCCAAAAAAGCACCACTCCCTAAACCAGTCCCAATAGTAATAATGATGACAAATCCTAATTTTCCTTTTCCAATGCCATAAGTCATCATCGCGATACCAGCTGCATCAGCATCGTTGATGACGGTAACTGGTAATCCACATGCTTCTGAAAAAAGAACTTGCACATCCAGATTTTTCCAGTCCTTATGCAAATTTCCTGTTTCCTTGCAAATGCCATTTTTAATAAGGCTTGGGAAACCACAACCTACAGGGCCATCATAATCGAAATGATTCACAATTTCCTTAAACACCTGCGCCATCTCGTTTGGTTTTCTGGAACTTGGTGTGGGAATCCTAAACCGTTCACTTACCATTTCTCCGGTATTCGAATCAATCAAGCCACCTTTCATTCCCGATCCGCCAATATCTATTCCTAAAATATTCATAACATTACATTGTTGATTATAAAAGTAACAAAAGTTTTTAGTTGGTTCATTAATACAATATGGATTTCATCAGAAATTATAAAATGACTATAATCTTGATTAAGTGACATTGAATCATTAAAAAGCACTCAATGTACATGGAGTGCTTTTTAAATCTTAACGCAATATAATCCTGCGATGTTGTGAAATTTTTAGATGATTGTAGATTGCCCTAAATGGATATTCATAAAATTCTTATTGCTATCCGTTGGGAAATTGATAAAGTCTTCGATGAAATTTCCAACTTTGTTCGTCGAGATTTTTTTCTTGCTGTCGTTCAAATCTGGCGTGGTTATTTGTAGTCTTAACGATTTTTCGATGGCATCTTCTATC
>JBDSFP010000231.1:0-3524 GCA_039919415.1 Aquaticitalea sp.
GGAACTTTTCCTAAAGTCTTGGACAGATCCATGATGGTTTCGGTCACTTCAGCGCTCGTGTTGTAACCTCTGATGATTTCCACCAATTTCATAATCGGCACAGGGTTCATAAAGTGCATCCCAATCACTTGTTTGGGTCGTGATGTTACAGCTGCAATTTGGGTAATGGAAATAGAGGAGGTGTTGGTCGCCAAAATAGTGTCTTCCGAACAAACTTCATCCAATTGCTTGAATATTTTGAGTTTTAAATTGATGTTTTCAGTAGCGGCTTCAACCACCAAACTGGCATATTCGACACCTTCGGTAACGTCTGTAAAGGTTGTGATGTTTCCTAATGTTTCCTGTTTTTGAGCTTCAGTAATACTTTCCTTGGCGACCATTCGGTCCAGGTTCTTTGTAATGGTATCAAGCCCTTTTTTAAGGGAAGGTTCATGGATATCAATCAATTGTACTTTAAATCCGCTTTGTGCAAAAGTATGTGCAATCCCATTTCCCATGGTGCCTGCTCCTATAACTGCGATGTTTTTCATTGAAAATTTTAGTTTCCTTCCCTCGAACCTGCCTGTCGGAAGACAGGAACGGGAATCTTGTTAATGCTATTTTTACCTCTGTGAAATCGGAAATATAGGTTTATTATTAGTTAAAATCATGAGATTCCCATTTTCATGGGAATTAAAACTGATCAATAATCATATTTGCAATCCTCAAGGCTTCGGTGCCATCATGCAAAGTGACTATTGGTTTTGTGTTGTTATTAATGGCATCTGCAAAGGTTTCCAATTCGTCCAAAATGGCGTTGTTATTGGAAACTTCAGGATTGTCAAAATAGATTTGTTTTTTGATACCTTCCGCATTTTGAAGAATCATATCAAAATCTCCGGGATTTATTGGGGCATCCTTCATTTTGACGACCTCGCATTTCTTTTCTAGGAAATCCACAGAAATATAAGCGTCCTTTTGAAAGAAACGGATTTTGCGCATATTTTTCAGGGAAATTCTACTTGCGGTCAAATTGGCGACACAGCCATTCACAAACTCAATACGGGCGTTGGCAATGTCAGGTGTGTCGCTGATGACCGAAACGCCACTTGCCGAAATATGCTTTACTTTGCTGTTGACAACACTCAAAATTATGTCAATATCATGGATCATCAAATCCAAAACCACAGGCACATCGGTGCCACGAGGATTGAATTCCGCCAAGCGATGGGACTCAATGAACATCGGATTGTGAATCTGGTCTTTAACCGCTTTAAATGCAGGATTGAAACGCTCTACATGGCCAACCTGACCTTTGACATTGTTTTCTGCCACCAATGTTCTAATGGTCTCAGCCTCTTCGATGGTATTCGTAATTGGTTTTTCAATGAAAATATGCTTGCCTTTTGTGATGGCCAATTTGGCACAATCGTAATGCGATAAGGTTGGGGTTACGATATCAACCATATCCACGGCATCAATAAGTGCTTCAATGCTGTTGAAATATTTATATCCAAATTCGGACTCCACTTTTTTGGCACTCGCTTCATCGGCATCATGAAATCCAATAAGATTATATTTTTCTGATTGGTTGAGCAATTTCAAATGAATTTTCCCCAAGTGACCAGCACCAAGAACACCAGCTTTTAACATTGTATCTCGTTTTCAACAAAAATAGAGTTTTTGAGGCAGATAAAAGAAAAAAGAAAAGAGAAAAAAAGACGAGTGACAGATGACGGATGACCATGACGAAATGATAAATACTCACTTGTTTTAGGTCAGCTACTTAACAACAAACGACTAAACATCCCACAAAAAACCTTGTAACTTCTTTTTGTTTGGGTTAATTTAGCAACCAAAGAAAAAACCGCTTTGAAAGATACATTCAAACATAAGGGATTGCGCCAGCAACTTGTGGAAATTGTAAAGAACAAAGGCATCAAAGATCAAAAAGTGTTGGATGCCATTGGCAGGATTCCGAGGCATCATTTTATGGATTCCGGGTTTTTGGACCATGCGTATGTGGACAAAGCATTTCCGATTGCTGCAGATCAGACCATTTCCCAGCCTTATACCGTGGCATACCAAACTGAATTGTTACAGATCAAGGAAGGAGACAAAGTACTGGAAATTGGTACGGGAAGTGGCTATCAAACGGCCGTGCTGTGCGAATTGGGAGCAAAGGTTTACAGCATAGAACGACAATTGGAACTCTTCAAAATCACGAATAAATTCCTTCCAAAATTGGGATATCGACCAAAAAAATTGATTTTTGGAGATGGTTATAAAGGTTTGAAGGAAGAATCACCTTTTGATTGTATTATCGTCACAGCTGGAGCCCCTTTTGTACCCAAACCTTTGATGAGCCAGCTGGCTATTGGCGGAAGATTGGTCATTCCTATTGGAGAAAATGTACAGGTGATGACACTTTTTGTAAGAAATGGCCCAAAGGATTTTGAAAAACATGAATTTGGGGAGTTTAGGTTTGTGCCTTTGTTGGAGGATAAGAATTGAGGTGAGAGTTGGTATTTTGACTTGGCACACCTTAATCACTGAATCTGTGACTTATGTAACCATATGTTATAATTGTGTAAGAGACTTTAATAGTTTATGTATCATCTTTGTAATGCTATTATTCAGTTAATTATTGGGGAATAAGAAACTGATAGATACGGGGCTTAAAAAAAAGCGGACTTGCTATAGTCTGCTTTTTTTATGGAATTAATTCATATATAAAAATGTAAGGAACCCAACCGTTCAAAGCTGGAAAAAATAAGTATGTGCCATTTTATTGTATATTTATGTTAAGTGAAATCCAAACAGGCCAAAAATGAAAAACAGTCTTCTTGTCGGTAGTATCTGTATGCTCTTTAGCTGTCAAACAAAAGTTGATGACCGTTCAAAGGAATTACAAAATCAAATTGATGGCCTAAAAAGTGAATTATCAATAACCTATAAACCAGGATTTGGGGAATTTATGGGCAATATTCAAGAGCATCATGCCAAATTATGGTTTGCAGGAGAAAATGGAAATTGGAAATTGGCAGATTTTGAAATCAACGAAATCAAGGAAAATTTGGAAGCCATACAAAAATATGAAACCGACCGAGCAGAAAGCGTAATGATACCAATGATTGAACCAGCAATAGACAGCGTATCCAACGCAATACAAAAACAGAACTTTGACCAATTTAATAGCAGCTATAATCTACTTACCAATACCTGCGTTAATTGTCACCAAGCCACAAAACACGAGTTCATTCAAATACAAGTACCCAATATGAATACGTTTAGTAATCAAAAGTTCAAAATAGGGAACTAGGGTTGTTTTGAAAAATTGTGCGCAAAGGATGGTGTTCCCGCCATTGTTGGTGTTTTCCACCAACAATCTTTTCTCTAAAAACTGCCCACAGCCATGAAACCTCAACCAATAAAAATACATGACGGCCCACAGTTTTTCACAGGCACCATCCAAGGCTGGAAAAAACTGTTGATGCCTGAAAAGTATAAGATGATTATCATGGAGTCCTTGCAGTATTTGGTAA
>JBDSFP010000251.1:0-12605 GCA_039919415.1 Aquaticitalea sp.
ATCTTTTAAGGCCATCATATTGTAATTTGCGATCACGTCCCTACGTTCCACCCTTGTTTTATGAGAAGCAGCAAATTGTTTGTCAATATCGTAAACTACTTCAGCATCCTTTTTGGCCTCTGCTTCATTGCTCCCTGTGAGTTTGAATAAAGTTGATAGGTATGTTTTGTAGGCATTCTGTATAGCGACCGTCGACGAATCTGATGCGAAATAATAATCCCTATCGGGCAAACCGATACCCGTTTGGTAGGTATGAGCAATATTCATGCTGCTGTTTTTATCATCGGGACCAATGCCGAAAGCCATGATGGAGCCATTATTCACCTTAACTTCATCGGCCACAAAGGTCATCAAAGACTTTATGTCGCTGATGGCTTCAATTTTGGCAAGGGTGGGCTTAATGGGGTCGTAACCGCGTTTTTCAATTGTAACAGTATCCATACCCGACGCATAGAAATCACCAACCTTTTGCTCAATGCTTCCGGCAGGATGTTGACCTTTAGAAACACTATCCAATATCCCTTGTAGTCGAATTCGTTGGGGATAATTCATAAACATATAGGCACCAACACCGGCTTGTGTAGCAGGTATGGGAATGGAATCGTACCATTTGCCATTGACATATCTATAAAAGTTGTCACCGGGCCGCAATGTGGGATCCATTCCCGTGATTTCAATAAATTTTTTGTCTGTAGGTTTTTGGTTTGAGCATGATGACACTAAAAGAAGCATCATGAAAAGGATTAATACGTGTTTCATGGTTTAGTTAATTTCTATTAAAAATAAGGATTTTAAAATGTAAAGTTAATCAAAGTTTATTTTTTAGCAGCATATTGTTCAAATGTCGTTTTCAATTCCGTGTTTATTTCAAAAGTATGAATTGATAACTCAAAAGAATCAGAAAGAGCTTGTTTTACAATGTCCCACACACGACTATTAAAGGCACAAAACTCTGCTGGAAGCCCGATAGTTATTGTGACACAAGCCCACAAGTGTTGGAATTTTAATTTGGCAAAAACCCAGCAATGGCTTAAACACAAACAAGACACGTTCGACTCGCATCTCTCTCGTTTATTTATTTGCTTGCGTTCAAGATAAAACCTGCAACATCTTTTTTAAATGCATTTGCCGCCGATGAATTGATGTACATCATATGCCCGGCAGCATAATATTTTAATTCAATGTTAGATTTTAATATCTTCTCCAGGCCAAGATGTTCAAAAGTATATTCTGTTGCATAGAATGGAGTAGCAAGATCGTAATATCCATTCAGCACCAAAATTTTTAAACTTGGGTTACGGCTCATTGCATCTACAAGATCTATAACGGTATTGGGTGTAGAGGGATCTGAATCACCACCACCACCGCTTTTGCCATGCTTCCAGTCCCATGAAAAACCTTCAGCATCATAAGCTGAAGTATGGTAATTATATTTTGTATCCATTTTTAAATCACCATAATAATAACTTAAAAAAGCTGTGGTAAAGATTGGTCCAATAGCAGAACTTTGCGGATCATCATATGCATTTTCAGCCAGTAAGTTTTGACTGATTCCTTTGTATCTCGAATCAAGTCTGCCAACCATCATGTGCTCACTACGTAAAAGTTCTTGCGTAAATTGAGGTTCAGTAACACGAAGGTTTGCACGCAAAAGATAATCAGTACTCAAGCCTGTAAAGCCTGCTAACTTATTCAGGATACTTTCTTTTTCGGCATCAGTTATATGGTCGCCTTTCATTAATGCTGAAGCATATTCGCCTTCAGCAAAAGCCTTGGAATCTTTAATAAAATCTTCCACATGCTCTGGCTTGTTGCTTATCTTATTATGATACCATGCAGTAGCTGCATATGTTGGCAAATGCAAAATATAGGACAGGTCATCATACTGCTGAAATGTTAGCGTCCGCAAATCAAGCACAGAAGAAACAAGTATAACACCATTCATTACCATACCAAGATTTTCTTGAAGATAATCTACAACACCTGCAGAGCGCAAGGTTCCATAACTTTCGCCCAATAAAAATTTGGGAGAGTTCCACCTGTTGTTATCCGTAACATATTGCTTAATAAAATTGCTGATTGATTTTATATCCTGGTCAACACCCCAAAAATCTTTGTTCTTTGCTTTACCAACCGCATGGCTTAAGCCGGTGCCCACAGGATCTATCATTACAATGTCTGTTACATCCAAAATTGAGTTTGTATTGTCTTCAAATTTATAAGGTGGTGGTGGATTATATTCAGGATCATTAACAACTATTTTTCGGGGACCAATCACTCCAATGTGTAACCAGTAAGAAGATGAGCCTGGTCCGCCATTGTAAGAAAACGTGACCGGTCTTTTGGTACTGCCACTATCATCTTTTGTATATGCCGTGTATCCAAATAAAGCAATAGGTTCGTTCTTCTCATTCGTTAAAATCAATGCACCTGCCGTCGCGGTATAGTTGATTGCTTTACCGTCTATAACAACACTGTGTTTTGTTATGGATTTTATTGCATCAGGAACAGGGATCAGTGTGGTGTCTTTGGGTGTTGCCTGTGAAAAGGCATAGCCGCAGCAAAAAAACGTATAGGTGCAAAGCAGCATTATTTTTAATCTCATAAGGAAAAGTTTTAAATATTAAATTAAATAATGAAGATAATATCAAATATAACTCTTTAGCCCCTATTAGTACAAAAAAACTTTCGATGTCTTTAAAACTCAAAACAAATGTGAACAATGTTCATTGAATGTAAAGTCTATCAGTTAATTTGTATAAGATTAGTTTCGTGGTTAAGCATGTAATTTAGTACATACAAGCCAAATTGGAAAATTCCCAAGTCCCGGTAGCTATTGCGATTCCCGATTGGCACAGAACCAGCAATGGCTTATACCGGGTTTTGTGCATACGGCTTTTGTTCGTTCAAATCAAAACGGCCAAATTGATATTTTAATTCGTCCATATACTGATTGATTTTATCCAGATCAAATTGCTTATTTGTTCGCGGCTGGCCATTCTGTCCAATGTGACGGAATAGTCAAACCATCTTTGTATTTGATATAAAAAAAAATTAGACAACACACCCTTATGTTGAGAACCGTCAAGTAGTATTAAACTATGTTGGCTTAGGTGCTTTCTACTTTTTATATTTACTTTCTTCATCCGCTACATGTTGTAAATAGTAGCAATAAAGCAATTGCCCTTTGCGAATGCTTGATAGCCTTAAATATTCATTTGATGAATGCCAACGTTCGTCTGCCTGTTGAAAACCTAATGAATAAGCAAAAATCCCCAAAGTTTCTTTAAAATTAATTAATGGTCCGACAGTACCTCCTGTTCCAATTTGCAAAGGTTGTTTGCCATAAATTTTGAACAAAGCATCTGATACATAATTATACGCTTTTGTATCAGCAGGGAATTTCATAGGACTTCCGTAACCTTCACTATACTTATAAGAAACTGAAGCTCCGGTTGGGCAGTTTTTATTGATATGCTTTATAATCAAATTTTTGATTTCGTCCCCGTTTTGATTGTCTACCAATCTGCAGGTTATTCTTGCCATGGCACTCCCGGGAATAATATTGGAATGACCTTCTGGTGCTGTATAACCACTTTGCATTCCAATAATTTCTAGCGTAGGGCGAAACCAAACTCTTTCAAGTGATGAAAATGTTGTGTCGCCCGTTTCTGCTGTTGTACCCAGCAATTTCATATCGTCCATTCTATCATAAGGAATTTTTTTTATCATTTCTTTTTCTTGTGAGGTGGCTGGCACTACTTTATCATAAAATCCCTCAACGGCTACGTTACCTTCTTTGGTAAAAAACGAAGAAATAATTTGCGACATTATTACAGCTGAATTTGGCGTCTTGCCACCAAATTGCCCAGAATGTGCATCAGTATCGGCTGTTTTTACAGAAAATTCAAAAGTCGCAGCTCCTCTTAAACTCATCAACATTGATGGAGTTGTTTCGCTGTATTGACTACCATCTGCATTTAAAGCAAAATCAGCTTTTAATAATTCTTTATTCTTGTCTAGAAAATTCTTAAAACTTGGACTGCCCTTTTCTTCTTCTCCATCAAAAACAAATTTTACATTCAGAGGTAATTTACCATCAGTACGTAATATTGCTTCAACAGCCCAAATGGTTATCATCACTCCACTTTTGTCATCACTTGCTCCACGTCCAAGAATCTTACCATCTACAACCTTTGGTGAAAACGGTGGATTATCCCATTCCGATTCTTTTACAGGTTGCACATCGTAATGTGCATAAATTAAAACGGTGGGTTTACCAGGCGCTTTGTCCCAACTACCATATACAATAGGGTTTCCGTCAGTCGGTATTGCTTGTGCCGTTGTTAATCCAATAGCTTTTAATTTATTTACTATCCATGCAGCAGCTTTGTCAACATCTGGTTTATTTGCTGGAATGGATGATATGCTTGGAATAGCTATCAACTCCGTAAATTCTTTTAAATGAGCATCACTATTGGCGTCAATGTATTTTTCATAAGATTTTAGGGACGATTTTACTTGCTCCTTCAATGAAGTTTTAGAATCAGTATTCTGAGCTTTCAAATTTGTGTTCGCCAATAGATTTAAGCTGACAAAGATTGATACGGTTATAGTTTTTGATATTGTCATTATGATTATTTTTTTTAAGTTCAATTATTCAATCTTTTTGTTCGAATTATTGTATTATATGACGCAGAACATTTTTGTATATAGACCGTTGTGTGTCTCACACACGAGACATTAAAAGTACAAAACTCCGGTGAAAAATTTACAAGAATTTTCCAGGTAGGCATAGACCCAGTAATGGCTTATACATTGAAAGCAAACTTTGGGCTTTCCGGAAAATCGGTTCTGATGTATTTATGAGCTGCAGCAACCGTCTATGATTAAATTGAGGTCCAAACGGATACTACTATTTTTCATTATTCAACATGTTTTCCGTAAACTTATGCGAGTAATCGTAACTATTTTGAATATCTTTTTTCATTTCCATTATTCTTCAAGAGCGTTTTTCAAAAATGTACTATAATTTCCACGGCTTTGTTTAGGTTGGTAATCAGTATTTTGTCTATTGAAGATTAGTACAAAAGCTGTATCGAATTGCGAATTTTCAATTTATTCCATCTGTCCCACTTTCAAAAATTATAAGTTATTTGCATTATTACAATAAGCACAATTATTTCGAAGTTATCATAAAAAAAACCGCTTTCAATTGAAGGCGGTCTTTCGATTCTAAATTATTAAAATCCGATTACATTTTATCCTTTACAATCTTGCCATCCTTATCCAACACATTTCCATCTGCATCCACCATCATACCATTTTTCATCATCATTTTGCTACCATCTTTCATCATAACATGCCCATCCATCATGACTTTATTACCGTTGTTCATAGTCATCTCCTTGTCCATCATCATCATCATTTTACCATCTTTCATCATCATCATTTTACCATCTTTCATCATCATCATACCATTTTTCATCATACCATCTTTCATCATACCCATATCACCAGACATCTTATCATCTTTCATCATCATTTTGCCATTCTTATCCTTCATATTCCCTTTGGAGTCCATCATCATACCATTTGACATCATCATATGACTTCCATCAGAATACATGACATCTCCGTTCTTCATTACTTTATTGCCGTTAGGCATTGTCATTTCATTATCCATCATCACCATTTTACCATCTTTCATGATCATCATTTTACCATCTGTCATTGTCACCGTGCCATTTGGCATTGCAGAAGACATAGCACCCTTATTGGAAGAGGGTTTACAAGCAACGAGGGAACAAGTTATACCCAAGATTAAGAATAATTTTTTCATATATTTTTTCATTAATTTTAAAATTATTTGAATGCACCATGCACGCTATGCAATATAATCATAATTCCTTGAATTTTCAAAGGGACCTTTAACTCATTTAAACATATTTTAAACTCAAAACATTCAACCCTTTTCGGTATGGGTTTAATTGATTAATTTAGATGAATGGTTTTCGGCAACGAAGTAACCCAAACAATTTACACATACTAAATCTGTCACACCAATGAAAGAAATCATAAAATTTACCATCAAGGCAAGCATCGCACTATTTGCCATCGGCATGGGTGCAAAGCTTGGAAAAGACGCCATTGAAAACTTAAAACAATTTAAGAACGATAGAGAACAATTACAACATGAAAACAACTGAAACAATTATAGATACTACCTTAGCTGCTGTAGGCAATTCAATGAATACCATCGACAGTACTTTTGAACGAATCCCTGTGTATAAAGCGGGTCACATGGCGGGTGGTGCTATCAGTAAGTGGATCGACAGACTTGTGGATGAATTTTAATTGATATCACACCATCTTTCCATCCACCATCACCAACTTTCTGTCGGCCATATCTGCCAATTCCTCGTTGTGGGTCACGATGATAAAGGTCTGGCCAAATTCATCACGAAGTTTAAAGAATAAATTATGGAGGTTTTCTGCACTTTCACTATCAAGATTTCCTGAAGGTTCATCTGCAAAAATCAATTCAGGATTGTTTACCAAGGCTCTTGCCACGGCCACACGCTGCTGTTCGCCACCTGAAAGCTCATTCGGTTTATGGTTATAACGATTTTTCAACCCCAAAAATTCCAATAGTACTTTGGCGCGTTTTTCAGCATCTATTTTTGATGTGTTTTTTATAAAAGCAGGAATACAGACATTCTCCAATGCGGTAAATTCAGGCAACAATTGATGGAATTGAAAGATAAACCCAATATGTTCATTCCTGAATTTCGCCAAAGCTTTGTCGTTCAAGGAATTCAAATTCACACCATTGATTATCAGTTCGCTGTTCTCTTTGGATGAGGCTCTATCCAAAGTGCCAAGAATCTGCAACAGCGTCGTCTTTCCTGCGCCTGAAGCCCCAACGATGGATACAATTTCACTTTTTGCAATATTCAGATCCACACCTTTTAATACGTGCAGATCGTTGTAATATTTATGGATATTTTTGGCTTTGATCATGACATCAAACATACTACTTTATCAGGTGCTTCGCAAATGTCATGTGTTTTTGTTGTTGAAGATATGCTTCACATTATTATAATCGATATAATACACCAAACGCAACGAAAACGTATGTCGGATGGGTTGATTAAAAAGTTGGTTGACACTGTCAAAATAGGTTTTTTGAGAATAATTGCTAAAATTGAACAACTGATTGCGATAGAGTGCTGTCAGTTGACTTCCTGGAGCAAATTGCCAAGAGTAGGCAAAATCGAGATTCCAAGTATTGAAATTCACATTCGGATCGTCCGCATCGCTGGTGGTATAGCCCAAATCCTGCGTCAACCTTCCATTGTCCTGCAAGGTATATAATTGATCGTTGTAAGTTACAACTGACCAATAATTCCGAAATGTTAGGGACAAGGAATGGAACGGATTAAAGTTATAACTTCCAGATAGACTGTTCTCAATGGTTCTTTGGTCGCGCTGACCGAAAATGATGTCATCATTGATTTTGGTAACGTAGCCTCGAGTACCCTTGGAATTCTCGTAATTTAATGAATATTTTATCAAAAACTTATCACTGAACTTCACACGCGGCGCAATTCCAATTTCATATTGGTAAAAATTACGTCCTGGTTCAAACAAGGTTGAATTTCCCGCGTTGAGCTCGATGGCAAAGGTTTTATTGTAATCGGTCGAAATAAAAGCATTCAGGTTGATGAAATCTTCATAAATATAGAAACGACCGTCGGTTCGCGGTTCAAAATAATCATATTGCTTGCCCATTTGATAGTTGATGTTTCCACCAAAAGAAAGGATTTTTTTGGTCGTTGCATGAACGCTGATACCTATATTTTTACCTGTATATGTGCCAGGATTAAATAGACGATTGTAATTGAACCAAGTGCCAATAAAAAAATTGTTCAAGGTTTTGGTGGGTTCAAAAATCCGATAGGAAAAATCGGCAGAAAAATTGTTGTAATTGTTTCGCCTCAAAATCCCCAAATCATTGATATCATATTTTTTGTCTGCCAATGAATGCCCAATGCTGTATTGATAATTGCCACTTATTTTTCCAAGTTCAAGTTTGGTGCTAAACCCAGTTTTCGTTCCATTTTCAAGATTGAGGGAACTCATTTTTACACCACCTTTTGCATTGTATTTGTTGGAATTATTTGTAATGTCGAATAATGCTCCAGTAACATTGGCATCTCTAAAGCGTCCATTTCTAGTCACATTTGTATTGATCAGGCTAACGGATGAATTTTGATTGAACTGCTGGTCCACCACTAAAATATTATAATTGGCCAAAGGCTCCACAATTTCATTGCGTGTTTCACCGGTGATTGTATTTTTAATCGTGGCTTCCGTCTTTTCAGTAATGGCATTGAAGAATCCAATTCCCAAACCATTTTTTGTCCGTCCCGAAACCTTTAGGGCATTCAATGTTTTGACGTTTTCTGGAAACAGCTTAATTTCCTCATTATCATTTAAGGTCACTTTTCCGATAGGAGCGCTACCCACTCGTCTGGAATAAAAGAGATTACCTTTTTCAAACAGGTCGACACCTTCCTTAAAAAATTGCCGTTGCTCTGAATACTGTTGTTCAAAAGGACCCAAATTCAGTTGCACATTGTCAAAACCTGCTTGGCTAAAATCGGGTATCAAGGTGGCATCCAGAGTAAAATTCTCGCTGATGCCATATTTTACATCAAGCCCAAGACTATAATCATCGGTCGTTTCTCCATCATAAGAATTGATAAGAGCAGACGCAAATGGATACAAACTCAATCGGGTAGGAGGTTGGATGTTTTCCAACCCAACCAATTGGCCGTGATACAGACCAGCATTTCCTTTGGTCACATCCACAGGATTCCATGAATATTGTTCGCGGGTTTTTCTAAATTGCCGATGAAACTGAATTCCCCATGTTGGTTTTTCCTGATTCGCAAATCGCAATACGGAATAAGGCACTTTCATTTCCACGATCCAACCATCATCTACAATTTTCACGGAACTTTCCCAAACAGCATTCCACCCAAAATCCTCTTCATTCCCTGAACTTGAAATGGCATCTGCTTGTGTTCCAGTTGGTAAAACCGCCAATTCTGTGTCATTTTGGGCATCGTTGTTCGGATTGAAAACCACCAAGAAGAAATCGCTCTGACCAAAATTATCACGACTGGTCATCTGTTTCATGATATTTTCTGGAGTGTCATGAAGATAGGCCGCAATGTAAAGGGCATTGTCATCATAACTCATTTTAACCACTGTTTCCTGGCCAGGCTTTTCTCCAAGTCCCATGGTTGGGCGGAACTGGGTAAAATTTTTGGCTTCCATGGCATTTTGCCAAACGTCGTCGTCCAAAATGCCATCAATTTTCGGGGGACTATCGGTTCGTAAAATTTCAAGGGTCTTTTTATTTTGTGAGAAAATGGAGGAACAACTGAAACAGGCAATCAGTAAAATGGTAAAGCGGAAGTTCATATGTTTTTGATGGTGGTTTCTTTGTTTAATTAAAAAGACAAAAATTTATTAAGTTAGTTACAGTTTGTTTTGCAAAACTAACAATGAGACACCTGCAATTGTCATAAGCAAAAGTTAAATCATAGTTGAATCTGTTAATGTTTGGGATATTTTAATATGCGTCAAAAACAATAAGTATTTTTATAAAATTAAAATGAGATGACAATGCCATATAAACATTTTGAAGAATATAGTCTTAAAGTCACGGATGACATGAAGGCAAGATATAAAAGCATCATTGTGGATTTGGGTGAAGATGTGAACCGCGATGGACTTCTAAAAACCCCAGAACGTGCCTCAAAAGCAATGCAGTTTTTAACGCAAGGTTATCATCAGGATGCTGCCAAGATATTGAAAAGTGCTATGTTCAATGAGTCTTACAATGAAATGGTCATTGTCAAGGATATTGAAGTCTATTCGTTGTGTGAACATCATCTCTTGCCTTTTTTTGGAAAGGCACACATTGCCTACATCCCAAACGGACATATTGTCGGTTTGAGCAAATTACCAAGAGTTGTTGATGTTTTTGCACGTCGCCTCCAAGTGCAGGAACGATTGACAGAACAAATTTTGGATTGCATCAACGACACACTAAAACCTCAAGGAGTGGCTGTGGTCATTGAGGCTTCACACATGTGTATGATGATGCGTGGCGTGCAAAAACAGAATTCGGTAACGACCACTTCAGGATTTAGAGGTCAATTTGAAAAAATAGAAACACGTAATGAATTCTTGAAATTGATCAGTCATAAGTTCTCGTGATAAATTTTGGTATATTTCTTGTTTATCATTGAGCAATTAATTTATACAATGAATACTAAAAACACAAAACTTGCCGTTGGCATTCTCTTTGATCTCATCGGTTGCATGAGTTATTTGTTTCCCGGAATTGGTGAATTGACCGACATTGTTTGGGCGCCAATTTCCGCGTGGCTGATGACCAAAATGTACACAGGTAAAAAAGGAAAAATCGCAGCAGTCATCAATTTTATTGAAGAGGCAATTCCTGGCTTGGACATCATTCCATCTTTTACGCTGATGTGGGTATATACCTATGTCTATAGTAAATCTGAAGAGACTCTTAAAGTGAAATAAAAATGTCTGGTTGAGCGCAGTCGAAACCTAAATTAGTTCTCGACTGCGCTCGAACCGACAAAACCGTTTCTACAAATTATACGTCAATCCAACATTAAAATTCCTTCCGATATTATAAATTCCTTCCGGTTTCAATCTAGATAAGTGATTGATGTATTGTTTGTCGGTCAGATTGGTGCCAGAGATTGAAATCGACAGATCATTATTAAACACTTTCAAAGTACCGCCAAAACCTGCACTCAATAAATCGTAGCCAGCCGTATCTGTTTCGAACCTGTTGACATGGCTTTGCTTGAAAGTGGAATTCAATTTGACAAATGCATAAGCTTTTTGGACGGTTTTGGTGTCAAATTCTACACGTAAGGTATTGTTCAATGAATTTGCAGGAATCAAAGGTAAATAGGAATCATCACTTTGTTGACCTGTCACCGTTTCAAAACTACTTTCCAGATGCAACCAATCCAAAGGATGTGGATGTAGATGGAAACCGATTTCGCCACCGTACAAATGTGCATCATTCTGCAAATAATTGTAGGCTGGACTGCCATCGATCTCATTGCCATTTGGGGAAATGAAAATGTAATTGTTGATGAGATTGTAAAAACCATTCGCATAGAAATCAATATGCTGATTGGTATATTCCAAAACTAAATCCGTTTGAAAATTTTGCTCGTTGGTCAGATCCGGGTTTCCAATTTCGTAACGATTCGTGCCTTCATGGATACCATCGGAGGTCAATTCCGCCAAGTTGGGCGCTCTGAAACCTGTGGCTAAGTTCAAACGCGCAGTAATTTGTTCTGCCAAATTGGTCTTTACGCCAGCAGCACCATTAAAACTATTGAAATTTCTGTGGATTCCTTCAAGGACATCAATGGTTCGGTTGTCAAAACGAGCTCCAAGTTGTACATCTGCTTTTTCAAAATGGATATGAGAAGTGGCCAAAAAACCAATATCGTTGGTTGTGGCATCAGGGATTAATTCTTCCACACCGAAGTTGGCATTAGTTTGGTTCATTCCCTGAACACCCACAATGGTCTCAAATTTACCCAAGGTCGGCAAATTGTATTTCACATCATAATTGAGAGTCTTCAATTTTAAATGCAATGCTGGCTCCAAGGTATTGAGATCCACGTTTTCTCCTTCAGTTACAAATTCCTTCCGGTCGTTATACAACAAGCCGACACTAACATCCAAACTTGAATTGTCCAAAAACACAGTTGATTTGGAACTCAACACATGATTGGTCACTTCCTGAAAAGGTGACAATGGCGTTCGGTCGGTTGATTGTTCGCCCAATGCCTCTGGTATCCCAAGTTTGGAATTGTTGACGTTGTATCGCAATTGAGACTTGAATTTATTCTTTTGGTAACCAATTCCGGCTTTAAAATCCTGTTCTCTGAAACGTGTATTGGTCACCCGATAATCCTTGGTTTTATAATCAGAATGTTCTGCCAGACTGCCCCTAAAAACAAATTTGAAGTCATCACCTGAAGATTTATATCCGGCATTTGTGGAATAGCCTTGTGTGTTGGAAAAATAATTGCCTCTAATGTCACCTTTGGTAGTATTCGCTTCGGCAAATTTCTCAGGATTCAAATAAATAACGCCGCCGAGCGCATCACTACCATAGAGTAGGGAAGCGGGGCCTTTGATGACCTCGACGCTCTCAATGCCAGCATCGTTGAGACCTATGCCATGTTCGTCTCCAAACTGTTGGTTCTCCAGTCTAACGCCTTGAGTATAAACCAAAACCCGATTGGAACTCAAGCCTCGGATAACGGGTTTGCCAATACTAACGCCTGTGGTTACAGTTTCGACTCCCGCAATATTGGAAAGACCGTCAGCCAACGTAACGGAGCCTCTGGATTTTAAGTCACTTATACTTTCTCGCTCCACTTTCATGACGTTATCGCTTTGAAGTTTATGGAAAGGTGTCGAGACAATCACTTCTTCCATCTCAATGGCAGAAGGATTTA
>JBDSFP010000458.1:0-11132 GCA_039919415.1 Aquaticitalea sp.
TTATTGGTGTCAAAATAGACGCCACTACCTTCATCGAATACCACATTGATTCCTTCACCAACTCGAGTCACTTCCGCACCTGGAATTTCCTGTTCAATCTTTTCGGCCTCTCTGTCCATTCGGTCGCCGATGTAACCACCGGCCACACCACCAACAACAGCACCAATAATGGCTCCCAATGCTGTATTGCTCTTATTTCCAACATTGTTTCCTATGACACCACCAATAACGGCACCTCCGGTAGCACCAATAACTGCTCCTTTTTGCTTGTTGTTCGCATTTTTTGTGGCATTACATCCTAAAAAGAGTGAGGCGCTGAAGAGTATTGCTATAATTATTTTGCTATAATTTTTCATGGTCTTAATTTTATTGGGTTAATCTTGTGAAATTCATATTTATTTTAAAGGGCTTTCCTTCAAAATTGACTGTTTGTGTAATCTTCATGGTGTTGTCATCCAAATAATTCAATGCCATGACATAACCCGTATTTTTTTGGACATCATTCTTTTTTTCATCTGTAAATTTCATGCTAAAATCATAATTTCCGGTATTTTTCCCTAATTCATTGGAAGACCAACGAATATTTCGCACTCCTGTAGGACATTCGGCATTAATAATATCATAAGTGCCTGTGCTGTTATTGGAGCGGAAGACCCATTGACTACTTTCAAAGCAGGAAGCCGTTGTGTCATCAAATAAAGTTGAATTGAATGTACCTGGCGTATCGTAAGTGACATTGGTCAATGTCCAAGTGCCATCAATGGTTTTTCTTGCTGTTTTTTCCTGTTTTGACAATGAGCAAGATGTCAATAAGATGCTGAAAATAATAATTGCTATTGCTTTTTTCATAATCGTATGGTTTTTAATCTTTCTAAATTTAAGATGATTCCTATCAAAATAACAATAAATTAACAAAACCTTATACCTCGATTACCCCAATTGTTAACACAAACACTAGAGACCCAATCGATCACTCACAAACTCAATTTGGGTTTTGCAATGGGGTTTCGGTTTGCCTTCATCGTCAAGGTTGACCATGATGATGTTGTCTACAGTCAGAATGGTTTCTCGTGTCATCGTATTCCGCGCTTCACATTTTAATGTGATGGAAGAAGTTCCGAATTTTACGACATCCATCCCTATTTCTATAATATCGCCTTGTTTGGCGGTTGCCATAAAATTTATTTCAGAGATATATTTGGTCACAATTTTGGAATTTTCTAGTTGAATGACTGTGTATAAAGCAGCCTCCTCGTCAATCCAAGCCAAAAGCTGGCCTCCGAATAAGGTGCCATTGGGATTGAGGTCTTCAGGTTTTACCCATTTGCGTGTGTGGAATCTCATTGATTTTTGTTGTTTTAATAGAATTATTTGGAAAATTTAGAATAGACTATGTTGATTGATATTTTCATCTTGCGAATTAAAATCATTTTCCAACTCAATATAATTGAATTTTCCAGTGACCTCTTCAATATTTCCCAGGTAATCTTTTCCCCGTAGTTTTCTGACTGTATGAGCAGAAAGTATTTCATTGGCTTTTGCATCGATTTCCGCAATAAAATTTGATAACTCTTGCTGATTGTTTACGTCATTCAACCAAGTGTCTTCAAATTCGGAAGATACTATCAACGGCATTCTAGGTTGATCAAGTTTGGGATTGTTATGTATTTTTGCCATGAAGGGAGTGGCCTTTCTGGTTATGATTGTAAAGGACTTTATGACTTCTGCTGTTTCCTTATTGATCCATTCACTCCATAATCCTGCAAGAGCAAAAGGTGTTTCATGTTTGTTTTGAATGTAAAAAGGATAGGATTTTCCCTTATAATGATGATGTTCAAAAAATCCATCTACATATATCAGACAACGCTTATCTTTTGCTGAATCCTTAAAAGCTGGTTTACCAAATAAGGTTTCTGCCTTTGCATTAAGAGTCATGTTCCAAATCTTTTTGGCGCTTTTTTCATCAGGAGTCCATGTGGGAATCAAACCCCAAATGGCGATTTCAGGTATATCTGGATTTTTTGATGTATAAATCAACAATCTCGGATGAGAAAATCCAGAAACATGGAATAATGGGAGATGTGTGTAGGGAATTAGGTTTTGTTTTATTTCCAAAATGGCATCTTGGTCGCCACGTCGCTCTGCTCTTTTGAGTTGCGATTCATAACTTGCTTTGATATCGTAGCACATGATTTTTTTATATATTAACTAACGAACGTAATTTTCCTAGAATAAATCTCCGATAGGTATTTAAGGATTAAAAAATCAAATATTGAATATAGTTTATAACAAAGATACATTTTAGAATTCCCCATGTTTAATCATTATATTAAAAAATCCCAAAAATTTTGTTACATATTTGTACTTTAATAGACAAATATTAAAATCCATTAAAATAAATATTATGAAAACATTAAAACTCTTTTTATTATTTGCATCCATTAGTTTTTCAACCTATGTAAATGCACAAACTGCAGAAGAAATTATTGCCAATTATTTTGAGAAAACAGGAGGTATTGACACTTGGAATAAACTGGAAGGTATAAAAATCTATGCTAAAGTTAACCAAGGTGGTATGGAAATACCCATTAATATTGTTCAATTGAAGGACGGCAAGCAAATGACGGATATCACTTTTCAAGGTAAAGAAATCAAACAAGGAGTATTTGATGGAGAAACGCTATGGAGCACCAATTTCATGACCCAAAAAGCTGAAAAGAGCGATCAGGAAGCAACCGATAATATGAAATTGGATGCCAATGACTTTCCAGACCCTTTTTTAAATTATAAAGAAAAGGGATATAGCATTGAATTGGTAGGAAAAGAAACCATGGACGGTGCCGAGACATTTAAGATAAAATTGACCAAGGAGCCAATAACTGTTGATGGTGCAAAGGAAGAAAATGTATCCTTTTATTATTTTGATACAGAAAATTTTGTTCCTATTGCAGTACAGACTGAAATCAAATCTGGACAAGGAAAGGGAATGGTTTCCGAAATTAAAATGAGCGATTACCAAGAAGTTGATGGGCTTTATCTTCCATTTTCTATGACCCAAGGCGTTAAAGATCAACCGGGTGCACAGCCTATCACTATTGATAAAATAGAATTGAATCCAAAAGTGGGTGCCGATGCCTTCAAATTTCCTGAAGAAAAAGCCACTGAAGATAAAAAAAACTAATTCATGACTAAATCCTTGATCAATTTTATGATTAAGGATTTTTTTTTACTCTAAACCAATCACAATGAAAAAAATTCTATTCCTAATTATGGGCACATTCATTTTGCTGCCTATTCATTTATTTGCACAAACTTCTTCAAAAGGAAATGATCTGTTTGGAGACTTGACCGCTCGACATATTGGACCTGCTCTGATGAGTGGAAGGATCAATGATATAGAAGTGCACCCCACAAATTCGCGAATTGTTTATACGGGTACCGCAGGTGGTGGCGTGTGGAAATCCAATGATGGTGGGACAACATTTAATCCGATTTTTGAAGAGCACTGTGAATCGATTGGTGTTGTGAGTATAGATCCTAACAATCCAGATAATGTAATTTGGGTTGGTACTGGAGAAACATGGACACGAAATAGCGTTTCTGTAGGTTGTGGCCTATTTAAAACAACTGATGGTGGTGCCAATTGGATCAAAATGGGATTGGAAAATTCAGAACGGATTGCAAATGTCGTCATCAATCCTAAAAATTCAAATGAAGTTTATGTAGCTGTTTTGGGCGCACTCTGGGGAGACAGCGAAGAGCGTGGTGTCTATAAAACAACCGATGGAGGAATTACCTGGAACAAAATTCTATATGTGGACCAAAGAACCGGCTGTGCCGATTTGACAATGGATCCGAAAAATCCGAATGTACTATATGCTTCCATGTGGGAATTTAGAAGATCAGGCTGGTCTTTTGAATCTGGAGGCGAAAACAGCGCTCTGTACAAATCTATAGATGGAGGTGCCACTTGGAACAAAATCCAAAACGGATTTCCAAAAGGCAAGTTGGGAAGATTGGGGATCGCCATTGCACCCTCCAATCCAAATATATTATATACGGTGATTGAAGCTGAGGAAGACCTTAAAAAGGGATTGTATAGAAGTGATGATGCAGGTGCCTCATGGAAACAACTCAATAATGACTTCGGAATTACTGTGAGACCCTTCTATTTTTCAAGAATTGTGGTCGATCCAAAAAACCCAGATGTGGTGGTCAAAGGAGGTCTTAGTGGTTCCATTTCAAGAGATGGTGGAAAAACTTTTAAAAATTTGGGCAATATGCACAGTGACATTCATGATATTGTCTTTGACATCACTGATTCCGATCGCATGTATGTGGCGACTGATGGCGGTGTTTATCGTTCATGGAATGGGGGTACAACCATGGAAATTGTGGAAAATCTACCGGTTTCACAATTTTATCTAATTAGCCTAGACGATGCCGAACCTTACAATATTTATGGTGGCCTACAAGATAATGGATCATGGTATGGACCTTCATCCGCAACAGGTGGAATTAAGGCGCGTGATTGGAATTCCATTGGAGGAGGCGACGGTTTTAGGGTTTTGAAACATCCAACAAAAAACATTATCTATTCTGAAATGCAAGGTGCAGAAAGCGTATGGAGATATGATGTCAGCAGTAAATTGGTAAAAACCATACAACCCTTGCAAAGCGAAGGTGTTCCAAAATTAAGATTCAATTGGAATGCGCCAATGGCCATTAGCGAACATCAACCGAACCGAATTTATATGGGAAGTCAATTTTTGCACAAATCCAATGATATGGGCGATACCTGGACCATCATTTCTCCGGATCTGACCACCAATGATCCAAAAAAACAGCAACAAAAGGATTCTGGCGGTATCTCCATGGACAATTCTGGTGCCGAGAATCATACGACGATTTTTACCATTGCGGAATCTTCATTGGATGAAAATGTGATTTGGGTCGGAACTGATGATGGCAATGTACAAGTTACGAAAAATGGTGGAAAAGATTGGACCAACACTTCAGGTAACATTACTGGATTGCCAAAACAAATGTGGGTTTACCATATAGAAGCTAGTGTGCATAATAAGGGAACGGCCTATGCCGTTTTTGATGGACATACTATGAATGACAAAACACCTTACGCATATAAAACTACAGATTATGGTCAAACCTGGACTTCAATAATCACTGGTGAAGTAGAAGGTTTTGCAAGAAATCTTCAAGAAGACTATGTCAACCCGGATCTTCTTTTTCTCGGTACTGAATTTGGCCTATATATCACTATGGATGGTGGTAAGAGCTGGAATAAATTTACGAATAACATGCCTGCCGTAGCAGTTTTATATATCGATTTGCAAAAGCGCACCAATGATTTGGTCATGGCAACCCATGGAAGAGGAATTATTATCATTGACGATATCTCTCCTTTAAGGGAATTAACTCCTGAAGTAACTGAACAAGAAGTCCATTTTTTTGATAGCAAGCCAACTGTTATGAAGGACCAAAGTGGATTTTCAGGCAATTTTGGGGATGAAACCCAATTTGTTGGAGCGAATCCTTCTGAGTCCTTGAGAATCAAATATTATCTAAAGAAACGCCACACTTTTGGTAAAATGACCCTGGAAATTCAGGATATTAATGGAAAGGTGATTTCTACATTGGGACCTGGAAAATCCAAAGGCATCAATATTGTCGATTGGCCATTTACCATTAAACAACCCAAAGTAGCCAAAGGGAAAACCTTCAGCTTTGGCGGATTTACAGCCCCAAGAGTACCTGCCGGTACATACAAAGCTGTATTGACTAAGGGCAAAGACGTTTATGAACACAACTATGAAGTGATTTATGATAAGATTTCAAATTTATCCTCAGATGACAGAGCTTTAAAACATACAACCACCATGAAAATGTATGACATGAGCCAAGAACTTGCTTACATTGTTTATGAGCTGGATGCTATTTTGGAAGCTTCCAAAGAAAACAAAAAGCTTACAGCATCCTTGGATATGTTGAAAAAAACATTGGTGATCACAACAGGAGATAATTATGTCAGTTCAGCAGAACCTGAATTAAGGGAAAAAATTGCCGATCTTTACAGCAAGATTGCTGGCAATTATGATAAACCCTCCAATGCCGAGCTAGATAATCTCAAAGTCATTGAAGCGCGGTTTGAGAAAGCCAAAATAGATTTTGAAAAGCTGAAATCCAATGTGGATGTGAAGAGTCTAAATCTCAAAACCTTCGATGAATTCATAAAAGACTGATTTCTAAAGACCGATTTTTATCGGTCTTTTTTATTTGTTAATAACCCCGTTAACAACAATTGCAGGACAATTCTTATAGGGTGACCATAATTTTTAATTTTAACTAAATCTTATAGCCATGCCCAACAGAACCACTGATTTGCTAAACATTCGTCCAGAAATTTCAAGTGCACAACTTTTTGACACTATGAGCACTGAAGAACGTTTTCAAAATACAACCATAAGACCTGTCATCAAATTGCAACACGATTTATTGATAGAAGTTTTCAAAAATTATGTTTCGAAGCATAAAAATGTTTTTTATGATTTATCTTTGGCCAAACAATTGGACTACATAGAAAACGCAATACATAAAGATATGAAGTTCCGAAATTCACTCAAGGGAATGATTATCGGACAATTTACGATTGAAGAGTTTGCCATTTATATTGAGAATTCATCGGCATTGAACAAGCGTATCATGAACATTGTAAAAGAGCGTTTCATTAGTCATATACAAGTATTTGACCCAACCATGGCTAAAGCTATATGAAGATAAAACAAGAATTACTACAAGCCTGTTTGGACTATGCCAACAAACGCATAACCAACTATAAGAACGAATTGGAAACCATCAAGGAATCGATTGAAAGCAACGATAAAGGTGGCGATGATGAGGATGATTCCGGCAACGGAAAACTGTTCAACGATCTGGAAAAAAACTCACAACATTTGAGCGAGGCCAACAAGATGCTGGATGGTTTAAAAGCCATCAGTGCGAATACCGTGTCCGAAAAAGTGATTTTGGGAAGTATTGTGAAAACTACCAATAACAATTTCTTCATTTCTGTAAGCGCAGGAAAAGTGGACGTCTCTGAGGGAAGTTATTTTGCCATTTCGCTCCATTCTCCCATAGGTATGTTGCTCTTGAATAAAAAGAAAGGCCATAAAGTGGAATTCAATGGGAATGCTTTTACGATTACGGAGGTTGTGTAAAGAGTTATTTTTATTCAATGAAAATGAGTCATTTTAGAAATATATTTAAGATACTTCTATCTTTCCTAGCGATAGTCAACCTATATATTTCTTTTGACTGTGTAGTTAGCCAGGAATTTATTACAAAAGACTATAACATCGAATTGATACTAACACAAAATCAGTTTGAAAGTAAGTCTATCGATTTTGAACAAGCAAAGCAAGAATTTTCAATTTACCAAACTATTCCATCTTATAAAGATAAACACAATTTTGACAATCAAATTAAGCATCAGAATTTATTGGATCAACTAAAGTTTAATGCTCAATATTATACGGTTTTAAACTTTAAACTTCTTCTCTTACAAAACATTCTTAACGAAATTTCCATTCAAAAATCTCATTGCATTTAATAGGACTGATTTAAATTCTATTATTAAATGACTCAATTCCAACTAACGATAAAAATGGAATTGAAAATAATTAATTGTTTAAAATTAATTTACAATGAGAATAAAGAAATTCCTGCGTTTTTTGATGCTTTTAATTTTTTTGATTATGGCCTGCATCGTTCCTTTTCCAATAAAGTTTCATAAAAAAGATGATTTACCTTCTTATGAAATTGAACAAATTGACAAAAAGAACGAAAATGAAAATGTCGAGGATGACTACAGAGTGTTATATTGAGATATTTTAAAAACTCACTGAAACTCCGCGAAAAAATAATTGCATGGTTAGGACCTATTCAGAAAAATTATAATTTAAAATAATCATTATGGGACGATTTTTTGTCAGGTACTTGATAGAACAGACTCTCCATTCAAATTGCTAGTTAAAACATCACTCATATAATCAAAATAAGGCCGAATCGCTTTGAATGAGGCATTGACATCGGTTACAAAATCTTCTGCAAGCACTTGCTTATCGGTATATTTTTTCGTAAAGATATATTGCTTTTTCTTTATGAGGTCAATGACAGGATGTTCTTTGTCAAATCCTTTCGGAGCTGTTTTTAATTCATCGCCAACAAAATCGCCCCAAATACTCTTGAATTTTTTGTTGGAAATAAGTGTTCTGATGTCTCTGTCATCCATTTCAAATTCCTTTCGGATTCGCAACAGATCTTCTTTATTCGGATCCCAGAAACCTGTGGCAATGAAGGATTCGTTGTTTGGCTGAAGATGCACGTAATAACCACCTCTCAAATGAGGTTTTCTTCTTTGATAGGAGCCAGCAAAATGGGTTTTGTAAGGCAGCTTGTTTTTTGAGAACCGAACGTCACGATAGATCCGAAACAGTTTCATACCATCAATGTCGTCATGCTGTTTCATCAAGTCAAATAATGCTTTGTATACTTTTTTGGTTTCAGCTTCCAGCACTTTAAATTCATTTTTATGGTCGTTGAACCAATCCCTGTCATTGTTCTTTTCGAGTTTTATTAAAAAATCGAACACCTCTTGCTTTACCCTGTTATGATTCATTCTCAGATTTTGTTGAAAATTAAAAGTACAAAAAAAGTCCCAACATGGTCGGGACTTTTATTATTATCAGTAAAGTTTTAAAACTCACTCATTTCATAAGATTCCATCATCATGGCATCCTTTTCTTTATCATAATATTCAACAATAAAATTATGATTACTGTCGAAATAACCAACTCCTGGTTCTCCTTTTATGGTCATCAGATAAAAATGATTGCTCGCCGATTTCCTTGCCTCACCATAGGATGGATTTTCTGGGGAAGTCATCAAAAAACCAGCACTGTCTGAGGTGAATGTATATTTGCTGTCATTGTAATTGTAGTAGACTGTTTTATCAGAAGCGTTATAAAAGGGATCTGAATCACTATTAATTTGAATGGTTTGAGTCACTTTAATAGGTGTATCTACCTTATCTCCATTCGTTGTATGTCCTTCTTGTTGCATGGTTTTTATTTCCTGCTCTTTTTTAGTAGTGACTTTTACCGTGTTTTCTGAAACCTTTTCGCCATTTTTATTTACAGTTGTCTTGGTCGTTGTAGTTTCTTCCATTTTATCGATGGGCTTTTTTTCCTGTGCATACACTCCACTAAGCATAAAAAAGGAAAATAGATAAATTAAATTTTTCATTGTTTTTAGTTTTAAATTGTTAAACGATTTCTTTAATTTGATTGTTGATTTTCAATCATTGAGCCTAATGAATATACAAGCTCTTTTAGCTCTTTCGTTAAGAGCACTATTATATATACGGTTCCAATTACATTAAAGTTGCTTCCGACAATACGTATAACTGGAATTTTACAAAAGTTGTAATGAATTAACGAATGACTAATTTTTGTGAATTGACCATTCTAAAGTTCCAACTGAATTATTATTTTTAATTTTCCTTGGTTGGATAATCAACTTTTAAACCATTGTTGAATTCCAAGGTTCTGATTGGGAATGGTATGTTGATTCCTTCGGCATCGAACGCTTTTTTTATGGCTATGATTACTTTGTTGGTGGCTTCTAATTTATCCCTGTTTTTGGTTCCATAAATCCAAAATCGACATATGAAGTTGATGGAACTGTCTCCAAATTCCGTAAAATAGAACTCGGGAGGTTTTGAATCATCAATTTTTTCTATGGTTTTTGATAAAGTGTCCAATGTCAATTTTTCTACAAATTCAAGATCTGAGCTGTAACTGACACCACAGCCCAATTGGCATCGAATGTAAGGCGTAAGCGAATAATTTTTCAACGGCGTTTCTAAAATTGTCTTGTTGGGAATGATGACAATGTTGTTGTCCGTTTGCTTCATAGTAAAATTCTTGAGATTGATGTCAATGATTTCTCCCGCAAAATTATTGGTTTCAACCCAATTGCCAATCTGTATTTTATCCCTGAATGATATTACAATTCCCGAAATGGTATTGGAAAGGGTACCCTGAAGTGCCAAACCAATCACCAATCCCAATACACCTGCACCTGTGATCAACGATGTCAAGGTTTTGCTCAAGTCCAAAATTCCCAAGGCCAAAAATATACCGAACATGATAACTACTACCGACACTAATTTCGCAATCATATTGTTGATGGATTGTTGCTTGACATGTCTTGAAGTTAATTTATATGAGAGCTTATTGGCATATTTGGCCATAAAATATGCTACAAAAAGAACAATTATCGCTACAAACATATTTGGCAAGCCTTGAATAATCTCATTCATCCAACCAAGCAATTTGTCCCCCAAACCGTCAAACGCCTTTTCCAATTGATCTTCCATTTATATATATTTTAAAATTGATTTAATAAGTTCTTTATAGCCACTTCTTTCTTCTGAAATATATCAACATCATCAGAAATATGACAGCCATAACTCCAAGAAGAATAAAATAACCATTTTTTGTTTGAAGTTCTGGCATGTTCTCAAAATTCATCCCATAAATACCTGCAATGAAAGTCAATGGAATAAAAATGGTAGCGATGATAGTCAAGACTTTCATAACCTCATTCATTTTGTTACTTAGAATGCTCATATACATATCCATCAAACCCCAAACCATTTCGCGATACAGCTCTACATTTTCATTGACCTGAATGATATGGTCATACAAATCGCTCAAAAAGCTGTGAGTCCTTTGCTCTATAATGGTTGATTCGGTTTTGCTCAGTCTATTAATAACTTCTCGGAGCGGCACGATGAGACGCCTCATTTTCAAAATTTCACGTTTGAGCTCTTGTATGTTGTTGGAGATATCATTATGGGGCTCAGCATTGAAAACAGAATCTTCCAATTCCTCAACCTTATCGCCAAAAGCTTCTATGACTGTTAAATAATTGTCCACAACGGCATCCAAAATAGCATACATCAAATAATCGGAGCCCCAAGTGCGCACACGTCCCTTTCCATGGGAGATGCGCTCGCGCAAATCGTCAAACACATCACCATCTGACTCCTG
>JBDSFP010000256.1:0-7981 GCA_039919415.1 Aquaticitalea sp.
TTACATTTGCCTAATTGGATTGCTTAACCCATAATGTTAGGCTTTTATTGAGGAAAACCCACGATGCATATCGAGGGTTTTTTGTTTAACATATTCACTCTATAGAAAGTTGTCTCCTCTTTGAATCCTATATTATTTAACATCTTTCCCGTCAGAAATAAATGGCACAACATATCCCTAACATCCGCAATTTACAATAAAGCTCAATCCTACTATCGCATTGTTCGATATTCAGTCTTTTGTTTTTTATCCACTTTTAAAAATCTTTTTTTCAACGTTCCTAAAAAACAAGAGCTCAATTTCTTTTCAGAAAATGAGCTTTGCTCTAAGCGGAGAAAGAGGGATTCGAACCCCCGGAGGTATGACCCTCAACAGTTTTCAAGACTGCCGCATTCGACCGCTCTGCCATTTCTCCAATAAATTGCGTTTAGAGATAGCTTGTCGTTACCGAGCTCCATAAACGTATGGGCTGCCATTTCTCCTTTAGCGGTTGCAAATATAAAATGATTTTTTGATTGCGTCCATGCTTTTTAAATCTTTTTTCAAATTTTATAAACCTATTTAAAGTTCCACTGTTAAGAAGCAAATTCAAAATTTGGAATCATCCCAATGAGATTGATAAAAGAGCATTTCAAAAACCAAATTTAGATGGTGGCAATCATTTTAATAAAGCAAAAAATCCATTTGGCAGAAAAATTCAATTCCTTTTCGACTTTTGTTTGCGTTTTTCATTTGAAGTCTTCGGGTTCTCGGATTCAGGTTGTTTTAGATTGTTCTTCGGATCCCATTCCTGTTCATTGCTGACTGAATTTTTTTTTGATTCAGAATCCTTTTTCTCATCCATCCTTCTATTATTTTGTTTTTTTTCTTCTTTGTTTTCCATAATTCTTCTTATTCTTAATGCTCACTAATTTATTATATTACAGGTTGAATTTATAAAAAAAACCTTCCCGATTTATCAATCAGGAAGGTTTTCTGAACAATTTATAACAAGTCTACTTTTTTTTAGGTGCACTTTTAGAAGCAGGTGCTTTTGTTTTAGACGTAGCTGGCGATTTTTTTTTGTCAGCCATTTTGTTTTTTTGTTCTGGTTTCTGATTTTGAGTACCCATGATTTTAAAAATTAAAGTTCATAAATGATATTAATTCATATAAAAATAGACACAAACTTCAACCTAAATAAATCCAAATAAAATTAAAAATAACTCTAATGGAATTCATATTTTAATAGTGAATAAACGCCATAAAAAAAGTCCCACAACACATTGGTTTGGGACTTTTTCTGAAATTGATTCGGTATATTACCAATTGTCAATTTCCTGTTTTAAATCTTCTTTTGATTTACCGTATTTCTCTTGCACTTTTCCGGCAAGTTTATCGAAGTTTCCTTCGGCTTCGGTATATTCATCATGGGTAATTTTTCCATATTTCTTTTTGAAATCACCCTTAATTTGTTTCCATTTTCCTGAAAATTGATCTGAATTCATAATATTGAGTTTTTTATGTTAATATTTATTATGAATTAAAATTACATTATTACAATTAAGTCCAATAACGCAATAAAAACGCATTTTGACGCAAAAGATTATTTAATAAATCTTTAACAAAATTCAATAATAATATTTCCTTATTGATAGGCTTTTTTCGGCAGAATTTATATTTGGAACTTGTATCTTTGAACCATAATTTATGAGTATGAAACATTTATTGACTTATATTTTTATCGTCGTTGGTTCAATAGTCAATGCTCAAAATACAGCGATCGGAACCAGCGAAAAATTGACCTTTTCTGCTTCCTATAATATGTCAGGCCTTCTGACCGAAATTGCGCAAGTCACTATGGAAACCAGTTCTGTAAAAACTTCAAATGCAACGCTTTTAAAATTGAAATGTTCTGCGGCTACCTACAGTAGTTTCGATAATTATTTTAAAATCAGAGATCTTTACGAAAGTTATGTAAGCCCAACTACATTGATACCTTTCCTTTACAAACGCGATATCAATGAAGGAAGTTATTATAAGTTTGAGCAGTACAAATTCAATCATAAGGTGAATACTGTGAATAGCAATATGAAGAAACGAAAGTCCGAACAAAATAAAACAGTCAAAATAGGCAATAACACTCGAGATATTGTTTCTACCATTTACAATATCAGGAATATTGATATTGAAAAAATGACAACTGGAAGCTCCCAAAATTTCACTTTTTTATTTGACAATGAAGAATTGATCATCAGTCTGAAATATTTGAGAAAAGAATCCATCAACACCAATTTGGGCAAAATGGAATGTTACAAATTCGCCATAGGATTAAAAAATGACGATGCCCTTAAAGGCACCAGTGAGAATTTATTATGGTTAACGGCAGATGACAACAAACTCCCTGTATATGCCAAATTCAAGATTGCCGTGGGCACTGGAGAACTGAAACTCAAATCTGCTACTGGTTTAAAAAACTGATAAATATGAGACGATTATTCATCATACTTGGGTTTATTGCTTCCATATTAGCAGTTATATTATCCGTGACACCTTTTTCGAAAATCGCCTTTATTCCTGCAGTGGTTGCAGCGATATTTGGTTTGATTGCATTTTACATTTCCAGACAAAAACAATATCCCAAAAAATCCATACAGCTCATCTTTTTGTTGACTGTCATCTCATTGACCATAACCACCTATAAGGCTGTATTCACAGTGGTGGAAGTAGGAAATGTGGAAGGTCTACAATTAAAGGAAAAAGAATCGGAAGAAAATGCCATCGAAGAACTTGAAGGTTTGGATCTGGAGGATGTCAAAACGGATGACACTCAAGAGTTGAAAGAATTGGATTCCTTACGATGAGAATATATTGATAATGACAATTAAAATAGGGATTGCTACGGATTTTCCTTTTTTTTTATTTTATTTGGGTGAAATTTAAGTATTTATGAAGTTATTTTTAATGGTATCCGCTTTGACAATAATGGGAGCATGTGCAAACAAAAGACATAGTGAAAAGCTACAGGATGTAAAACAAAGTGTCATCTTTGAAAATGAAAGCAACATCAATAAATTTGCCAATACCATTACCGCCAAAGAACTTAAGGATTTTGTTTATGAGTTGGCCTCCGATACCAATCAAGGTAGGAAAACCGGAGAATTTGGCCACAACCGAGCTTGTAAATTCATAAAGGACTATTACGCGCAACAAGAAATAGAGTCGCCTCTGGGAGATGACAATTATTTCCAGCACATACCCAAATCCTTTTTTTCCAATGATATCAACGACTCACAGAATGTCGTGGCATATATCAAAGGTTCTGAATTTCCTGATGAGGTCTTGATAATTTCAGCACACTCCGACCATTTGGGTGTTACCGACAGCATTGTGAATCCTGGTGCAGATGACAACGGTTCTGGAACATCGGCGGTTTTGGAAATCGCAGAAGCCTTCAAAACAGCCCAACAACAAGGTCTTGGCCCAAAGCGCAGCATCCTATTTTTACACCTTACGGGTGAGGAAGAAGGACTTTACGGATCGCGATATTATATAGAGCATCCTATTTTTTCACTTGAAAATACAGTTGCAGATTTGAACATCGATATGATAGGACGCGTAGACAATTTGCATCAAGATGACGAAAACTATATCTATCTCATCGGGTCTGATAGGATAAGTACCGAATTGCACTACATCTCGGAAACAGCAAATCAGGAATTCACACATTTGAACTTGGATTATAAATACAATGCCGAAAATGAATCCAATCGCTACTATTACCGATCTGACCATTATAATTTTGCACGATATGGCATTCCTGTCATCTTTTATTTTAATGGCGAGCATGCAGACTATCATTTACCTTCCGATACCGCGGACAAAATAAACTATCCATTACTGGAAAAACGAACCAAACTCATTTTTGCGACTGCTTGGTACATTGCAAATTCCACAAAGAAACTGAACCCTGAAAAAGTTTAGATTTAAATTAAAATATGTTAAAAATATCCAATTAAAAATACTTATTCTGCAGTTTGTCGTAATATCGTAACCCTTATTTAATTAATAATTTATTCCATGAAAAATACCCTTCTATTTATCATTACCACGCTACTGTTATCTGGATGTGGTTCTTCACAAAAAAGTGTTGACGTACTGCCCTCAAAAACGGAAATGATGCAACCTGCAGATCCAACTGTCTATGGAACACAAATCACCTCCGAAGACCTAAAAGAGATGCTTTATACCTATGCTTCCGATGAATTTCAAGGTCGGGAAACAGGTGAGCCAGGTCAAAAAATGGCAGTTGAATATTTAAAACAAAAATATGTGACCATGGGAATTCCTCCTGCACAATCGAACGGCAATTACTTACAAGAAGTGCCACTGGAAAAGAAAGGTTTTGCGACAGCTTCACTCAATATAAACGGAAAAACCTTTAACAATTTCGAAGATGTAGTATGCATCGCTGGAGACACTAAAACAATCAATATAAAAGATGTTATTTATGCTGGTTACGGGATAGAATCAGAAAAATATTCTGACTATAAGGATTTGGACGTGAAAGGCAAAGTCGTCTTGATAAAATTTGGGGAACCAAAAAACGAGGATGGAACATTTGTAACATCAGGCAGAATTGAGCCGACCAAATGGACCAATGGCAGACAAGCTTTAGCTTCTAAAAGAAATCTTGCGGAAGAAAAAGGCGCCAAAGCATTGATTATGATGGATAATGCCATGTTCAACCAAAACTCCCAATATATTTCTAGTGCATTAAAATCTGGCTCTAATGGTGGAAGATTGTCATTAAAAACCAATGAAGAAAATATGACCCAATTAATCATCACTGAGAATCTTGGGAGAGCTATTTATAAAGATATTGATACTGATAGCACATCAAAGAAAATCTCTGCTGACATGACAATCTCCATTGACAGCCATTCCGAAGTTGTTACATCAGAAAATGTTGCTGCATTTATAAAAGGCTCAGAAAAACCGGATGAAATAATTGTTCTTTCGGCACATTTAGATCATTTGGGTATGAAAAATGGTGAAGTTTACAATGGTGCGGATGATGATGGTTCTGGAACTGTTTCAGTGGTGGAGATTGCCAAAGCTTTCAAAAAAGCCGCGGATGCCGGGCATGGACCAAAACGTTCAATCTTGTTCTTACATGTTACGGGAGAAGAAAAAGGATTGTTGGGGTCGCGATATTATACAGACATCGATCCTATTGAACCTTTGGCAAACACCATGGTTGATCTTAATATCGATATGATTGGACGTGTAGATCCAGAGCATGAGACCAATAGAAATTATGTGTACCTTATCGGATCTAGTATGTTAAGTACCGATCTTCATAACATTTCCGAAGAAACAAATAACAAATACTCCAACCTGATTTTGGATTATAAATATGATGATGATAACGATCCTAACCGTTTCTATTATCGTTCTGACCATTATAACTTCGCCAAGAACAACATTCCTGTCATATTTTATTTTAATGGCACCCACGCCGATTATCATCAACTGACGGACACTCCTGATAAAATTCAGTTTGATCTTTTGCAAAACAGAGCTCGTTTGGTATTTTATACCGCTTGGGAATTGGCCAACAGAGATCAAAAAATAGTGGTGGACAAACCGATGGAATAGGTCGTTAATTGCAGTTCATATATTAGAAAGCTTTTCCGTCATATATGGAATGCTTTTTCAGGAAAGAAACGTCTCAAATGTTAAATTATTCTAACAGTTTTGTTTAGGAATAATTTTATCCCTATCTTTATTTTAATGTATTGGGGTGCTGATCAAAGTAGCTGAGAATATACCCATTGTACTTACTCGGATAATGCCGAGAACAGGAATACGACAAGCAAAGGGAACGAACAATGTTATAATTGTTGTTCCCTTTGTTATTTAATAACCTGTGAATCTGATTCCACAAAAAAAACTTCGCCGATAAGACAAGCTTTGAATCTGGATGGAAGACCTGGCTTACTTCGGCTGAGTTTGTATTGAGCGAAGACGAAATGCTGTGCATAGGCTTCTCGCCCTACATCAATTCTTTAAATTCTGTTCACAAAAAAAGTCCCCAAATTTCTTTGAAGACTTTAATTTTGGGTGGAAGACCGGGCTTGAACCGGCGACCCTCGGTACCACAAACCGATGCTCTAACCAACTGAGCTACAACCACCATTTTCAATTGGACTGCAAATGTAGATTATTTCCATTTTTCTACAAACTTTTTCTTCAAATAAATTTGTCTGGATTTTAGAATAGAGAACAGGAAATCAATAACAAATGACAACTCATTGTTCTTGAATTGTTTTACTTTAAATCAAAAATACTGCCCACCCCAACGTAGCGTTCTGCGGTGAAACCTTCGCCGTGCTCCACGCCAATAATTCTTCCGAAATCACGTGCTCTGTAATCAACGCTGTCGGTGAAGTTTTTGCTAGAGATTGGTGTTTCTGGCAAGTTACTTTTGGGATTATAAAATTGTGTTTGGTAAGCCAGAACCGATTTCATCTTTTGATCCATAAAACCTGAAACATCAACTACAAAATCTGGTTCGATGTGTTTCCATTGAATGTAATGGTACACTTGTTTTGGTCGCCATTGGTGTTGTTTCTTTCCATAGGCTTCTGTTTCTATTTTCATGAGACCGCTTAAGAAACAGGAATCGCTGACCAATTGGCTGCCTTTGCCATGGTCGATGTGGCGGTCGTGGATAGCATTGCACAAAATAATTTCCGGTTGATATTTCCGAATTTTTTTAATGAGTGCCATTTGATGTTCTTGATCATTAATGAAAAACCCGTCGGCAAATTCCATATTCTCCCTAACAACGACACCTAAAATGTCGGCTGCCGCTTTTGCCTCTTTTTCTCTTGTTTGAGCGGTGCCTCTGGTACCCAATTCGCCTCGTGTCAAATCGATAATTCCCACTTTTTTCCCTTGATGTATTTCTTTGGCGAGGGTGGCAGAACAGCCCAATTCCACATCGTCGGGATGGGAGCCTATAGCTAGTATGTCTAATTTCATTTTTTTTCTTTATTTAGGGCATTTTCGATTCTTAAATCTGGAATCAACCAAATGATGGCAACGGCAATAAAAGCCGCACCGCTGATACAAACATTATAAAAAGAACCAATAATGCCAAATATATACAATACTACCGATATCTTTCCCTTAACATCCTTTCCCATGGCCTTGGCGAGCAATGATTCCTTGCCATGTTTCTTGATGATTAAATATTGCAAAAAAGTGTAGGCCAAAGCTGCGCATATCAGAACAATTCCATACAAAAATACAGTGGCCGATGTAAAGTGATTTTCGCCCATCCAGGCAGTTACAAAAGGGATGAGGGATAAACAAAAAAGCAGAAGCATATTTGCCCATAGAATACTTCCTTTTACTTCCTTTACGGTTTGAAACATGTGATGGTGATTGTTCCAATAGATGGCAATGTATATGAAGCTCAATACATAACTACCAAATGTGGGAATGAGTGGCTGTAAATCCTGAAATTCTCCTCCATGTGGCACTTTTAATTCCAAAACCATAATGGTAATGATAATGGCTATCACGCCATCCGTGAATGCTTCAAGTCTGCCTTTGGTCATTATTATGTTTCTATTGTTTCAGGTTTTTGGGTTTCTATTTATTATGTGGACACCTTAAAACTTTAAACTTGCAACTCGGAGTTTGAAACTTTTTTAATTGCCTGTTCAATATCATCTATCAAATCTTGTTTTGATTCTATTCCCACGGAGAAACGGATGAGATTGTCGGTAACACCAATGGCGTCGCGCTCTTTTTGTGTCAAAAGCGAATGGGATGTTTTGTGCGGTGACAAAACTGTGCTCTCCACTCCTGCTAAACTCATAGAGGATTTGATAAGCTTCAATTCCTTTTGGAACTTCATTGCGTCCAATCCGTCGGCGAGTTCGAAGGATAACATGCCGCCAAAACCTTTCATCTGTGATTTTGCAAG
>JBDSFP010000272.1:0-3898 GCA_039919415.1 Aquaticitalea sp.
TTTAAGAGAGTTGCTTTTATCCAATCCAATAAGCCTTCCCAAAATTCTGTACCGACAAGGATGATGGGGAATTTTTCAATTTTATTGGTCTGTATCAAGGTTATGGCTTCAAACAATTCGTCCAAGGTGCCGAAGCCTCCAGGCATCACCACAAAGCCTTGAGAATATTTAACAAACATCACTTTCCTGACAAAGAAATAATCAAAATCCAGGCTCTTGTCGTGGTCGATATAGGGATTGTCATGTTGTTCAAAAGGCAAATAAATATTTAAGCCAACAGAAGTTCCCCCTGCAATATGTGCGCCTTTGTTACCGGCTTCCATAATGCCAGGACCTCCGCCAGTAATCACACCATAGCCATGTTCCACTATTTTTTTGGCTACTTCCTCTGCCAATTTGTAGTATTTATGATCGGGTTTGGTACGAGCTGAACCAAAGATGGAAACACAAGGACCGATTTTGCTCAGCTTTTCGTAGCCATTCACAAATTCTCCCATAATCTTGAAGATGGCCCAAGAATCGTTGGTTTTGATCTCATTCCAAGCTTTGCTGTGTTTTTCTAATCTCATTGAATGTATTTTGTTGTTCGTTATTAGGCCTTGTTTTCAAATAAAAATTTTAAGTTCTATATCTTTAATCTTGAAAATGGAAAATAGAAAATAGAAACTTTTAACCTTGAACTTGCTTCCAGCCTGCAAACCGACAAATTTAAGCGAAAATAGTAGAAATTGATAATTTGGAGTGATTATAAGAATTAAATATCCAATGATGGAAAAAATAAGATCGATTTAATAGCAAGAAAAGGCAATTCCAAATTTGGAATTGCCTTTTAAAATAATTGTTGATAATAGTTTTTCTGAAGTGAAACCTATAAAGGTCCTCGTCCCGCAATGATGTTGTAAAGGATTGCGATGATTGCAATGACCAACAGAATATGAATCAAGCCACCAGAGCCTATTCCAGATACGACGCCAAAGAATCCAAGCGCCCATATAATAATGCAAATTACGGCTACTAACCAAAGAAGATTTCTCATAATAAATTAGTTTTAGAGTTATTTGACTAAAATAGTTAATATTTGAATATAATTTATGCTTTATACGAAAAAATTTTTAACATATTCAAATTTATTCTGTGAATTGTGCCTATTTTTTATATAACAATTTTGTTAAATCGTTGATTTTAAGCTTTTAACTCCTTTTTAAGAAATTTCGCTGTATAGCTTTTTTTATCCCTGGAAACTTCTTCGGGAGTTCCTTGGGCGACAATTTCTCCACCACCTTTACCGCCTTCATAACCTACGTCGATGATGTAGTCCACGGTTTTTATAACATCCATATTGTGTTCAATTATTAAAATTGTGTTTCCCTTATTGACTAGTTTATTGAGAACATTCATAAGCACTCTTATATCTTCAAAATGAAGTCCTGTTGTTGGCTCATCCAAAATATAAAACGTGTTTCCGGTGTCGCGTTTGCTCAATTCCGTTGCCAATTTAATGCGTTGTGCCTCGCCTCCGGAAAGTGTGGTGCTTTGTTGCCCAAGGGTGATATAGCCCAAACCAACATCCTTGATTGTCTTCAGTTTCTTGTGGATTTTTGGGATGTGTTCAAAAAATTCGACCGCCTCATTGATGGTCATGTCCAAAACGTCGCTGATGGATTTTCCTTTGTAGCGGATTTCCAAGGTTTCCCTATTGAAACGCTTCCCTTGACAGGTTTCGCACTCCACATAGACATCTGGCAAGAAATTCATCTCAATAACTCTCAAACCACCACCTTGACAGGTTTCACAACGCCCACCTTTCACATTAAAACTAAAACGACCCGGTTTATAACCACGAATCAGCGCTTCTGGAATTTTGGCAAACAGACTGCGTATCTCGTCAAAAGTCTTAGTATAGGTTGCTGGATTGCTTCGTGGAGTTCTTCCAATTGGCGATTGGTTGATGTCAATCACTTTATCAATATGCTCCAAACCTTTGATGCTTTTGTAAGGCATTGGTTTTTTGACGCCGTTAAAATAATATGCGTTCATGATAGGGTAGAGCGTTTCGTTGATCAAGGTCGATTTTCCGCTTCCTGAAACCCCTGTGACGCCAATCATTTTGCCCAATGGAAGTTTGACCGATACATTTTTAAGGTTATTTCCTGTGCACCCTTTTAACTCAATAAATTTTCCATTGCCTTCACGACGTTTTTTTGGAACGGGAATTTGCTTAGTACCGTTTAAATAATCTGCGGTAAGTGTATGATGGGTCAATAATTCTTCTGGAGTACCAATGCTGATGATTTCACCACCATATTTTCCAGCTTTGGGACCTATGTCGATGACATAATCGGCGGATTGAATCATCTCCTTGTCATGTTCGACAACAATAACCGAATTGCCGATATCCCGAAGAGATACTAAGGATTTTATCAGTTTTTCATTGTCGCGTTGGTGCAATCCGATGCTAGGTTCATCCAATATATAAAGGACGCCGACCAATTGAGATCCGATTTGGGTTGCCAATCGAATGCGTTGCGCTTCGCCACCGGATAATGATTTTGAGTTTCTATTTAATGAAAGATAATCCAAACCGACATCCAAAAGAAATTGGAGCCGCGTCCGGATTTCCTTAATGATTTCTTCTGAAATTTGTAATTGTTTATCTGACAAATGCGATTTTAAATCTTCAAACCATTCGGCCAAATCGATAATGTCTTTATTGGAAAGTTCTGCTATGTTTTGACCATGGACTTTAAAATAAAGCGATTCCTGCCGTAAACGAGTGCCATGGCATTCATCGCATTCCACTTTGTCCATATAGTCCTTTGCCCAACGAGTCAAGGATGCAGAATCGGAATTGTTGAATTGGTTTTCTATGAAATTGGCAACGCCTTCAAATTCTATCTTGTAATCACGTGTGACACCAAGGGTTTTGCTTTCCACAGAAAATTTTTCATTGCCGCCATATAGAATCATTTTTTTGGCATCTTCTGGAATCTTTTTATAGGCATCTGTCAATTCAAAGCCATACCGTTGTGCAATGGTTTCGAACTGTTTGAAAACCCAACTGTTTTTATAGGGTCCATGAGGAGCCAATGCGCCTGCTTTTATCGATAGATTTTCGTCTGGAACAATCTTTTTTTCATTCACTTGATACAATCTTCCAATCCCATTACATTTTGGGCAGGCACCTTTTGGCGAATTGAATGAAAAGTTGTTTGGTTCGGGATTTGGATAGGAAATACCAGAGGTGGGGCACATCAAATTCCGACTGAAATATCGTACTTCCTCGGTATCCTGATCCAGCACCATCAATACATCATTGCCATGGTACATCGCTGTGTTGATACTTTCTGCAAGGCGTTTATCGTTGTCAGAAGTAGCATCAATTTTCAAGCGGTCTATGACGATTTCGATATCATGGATTTTATAACGGTCAAGTTTCATACCTTTCACAAGGTCTTTCACTTCACCATCGGTTCTCACTTTTACGAAGCCTTGTTTTGCAATCTGTTCAAACAATTCGCGATAATGCCCTTTTCTTGAACGTACTACAGGTGCCAAAATATTGATACGCTTCCCATTAAAACTTTGCTTGATCAGCGTTTGTATCTGCTCATCATTATAACTGACCATTTTTTCCCCTGTGTTGTAACTGTAGGCATCGCTGGCACGAGCATAGAGCAAACGTAGGAAATCGTAAATCTCGGTAATTGTGCCAACGGTCGAACGTGGCGATTTGCTTGTTGTTTTCTGTTCGATGGCAATCACTGGAGACAGACCATCAATCTTATCGACATCAGGTCGTTCCAAACCACCTAAAAATTGTCGAGCATAAGCGGAAAAGGTTTCAATATAACGACGCTGACCTTCGGCATAAATGGTATCAAAGGCCAAGGAGGATTTG
>JBDSFP010000279.1:0-6366 GCA_039919415.1 Aquaticitalea sp.
ACAAATTTTCATTCTGTATTTTTGTGACAGAATGACCTAAATACAACTATGACGAAATCTAAATTTTTAAGCCTTGACAGTTTGTCATTTCAGGATTTTGATGAAAATTCGGAATTAATCCCTTTGATGACGCCTGAAGATGAAGCAGAAATCAACAATGAATCCTTACCAGAAACATTGCCAATCTTGCCCTTGCGGAATACAGTTTTGTTTCCAGGGGTGGTAATTCCCATTACAGCAGGACGCGATAAATCCATAAAACTCATCAATGATGCCAACAAAGGTAGCAAAGTCATCGGTGTTGTGTCCCAAAAGGACGAAACCATTGAAGACCCACTTGGAAAAGACATTTATAAAACCGGAACAGTAGCGAGAATCCTTCGTGTTTTGAAAATGCCTGATGGTAATACCACGATTATCATTCAAGGTAAAAAGCGTTTTAATATCCATCAAGTGATTACCGAAAAACCATATATCACTGCAACAGTCAGGGAAGTTGATGAAGCAAAATCGGCAGAAGACAATGATGAGTTTAAAGCCATTATAGAATCCATCAAGGATTTGGCGCTTCAAATTATAAGAGACAGTCCAAATATTCCCACGGAAGCAACTTTTGCCATCAAGAATATTGAAAGCAATTCATTTCTCGTCAATTTCGTGTCATCCAATATGAACCTTTCCGTGGAGGAAAAGCAAAAATTGTTGGAAATAAATGATTTGAAAGAACGTGCTTTGGCGACTTTGAAATTCATGAATATGGAATTCCAAAAACTGGAACTCAAAAATGATATTCAGAGCAAGGTTCAAAGTGATATGAATCAGCAACAGCGCGAATATTTCCTGCATCAACAGATGAAAACCATTCAGGAAGAATTGGGTGGCGTGTCTTATGATGAGGAAATCGACGAGATGCGCGAGCGTTCTATGAAAAAAAAGTGGGACGATAAGATTGGAGAGCATTTTGATAAGGAATTGATGAAATTGCAACGCATGAATCCACAGGTTGCAGAATATTCCATTCAACGAAATTATCTCGATTTGTTTTTGGATTTGCCATGGAATGAATTCAGCAAGGATAAATTCGACTTGAAACGAGCCAAACGTATTCTCGATAGAGATCAGTACGGATTAGATGATGTCAAAGGAAGAATCATCGAATACCTCGCAGTTCTGAAATTGCGCAATGACATGAAGTCGCCAATACTTTGTCTATACGGACCTCCAGGTGTTGGAAAAACCTCCTTGGGAAAATCCATTGCTGAAGCTTTGGGTCGCGAATATGTGCGGATGTCGCTCGGTGGTTTGCGGGATGAAGCGGAAATCCGTGGTCACAGGAAAACCTATATTGGAGCGATGCCAGGACGAATCCTTCAAAGTTTAAAGAAAGCAGGAACTTCCAATCCCGTATTTGTGCTGGATGAAATTGATAAACTTACCAACAGCCATCAAGGCGATCCGTCTTCGGCCATGTTGGAAGTTTTGGATCCTGAACAAAACAGTGAGTTTTATGACAATTTCCTCGAAATGGGTTTTGATCTGTCAAAAGTGATGTTCATCGCTACAGCAAACAGTTTGAGCAGCATTCAGCCAGCATTATTGGACCGTATGGAAATCATTGACGTTACAGGATATACCATTGAGGAAAAGGTGGAAATCGGAAAACGTCATTTGTTGCCAAAACAGTTGAAGGAACACGGAATGACCGACGCCAATCTCAAAATTGCAAAGCCACAGATGGAAAAAATTGTGGAAGGTTATACGCGTGAATCTGGTGTGAGAGGATTGGAAAAACAATTGGCAAAAATGGTGCGTTTTGCCGCCAAAAACATTGCTATGGAAGAATCCTATAATATTAAGGTATCGAACCATGACATTATCGAAGTTTTGGGTTCACCAAAGATGGAACGTGACAAATATGAAAACAACAATGTTGCAGGTGTTGTAACAGGTTTGGCTTGGACAAGGGTTGGAGGCGATATTTTGTTTATTGAATCCATTCTTTCTAAAGGAAAAGGTACGCTTACCATTACGGGAAATCTTGGGACCGTAATGAAAGAATCGGCGACCATAGCAATGGAATATATGAAGTCAAACGCCATTGAATTTGGAATCAATCCAGAGGTTTTTGAAAAATACAATGTACATATTCACGTCCCGGAAGGAGCGACTCCTAAAGATGGGCCAAGTGCGGGAGTTACGATGCTGACGTCTTTGGTTTCGTTATTCACACAAAGAAAAGTGAAAAAGAATTTGGCCATGACTGGCGAAATCACTTTAAGGGGAAAAGTGCTTCCTGTAGGTGGCATCAAGGAAAAAATATTGGCCGCAAAACGCGCTCGTATCACCGATATTCTGCTTTGTGCAGATAATAAACGCGATATTGAGGAAATCAAACCCGAATATTTAAAAGGCTTAACTTTTCATTATGTTAGGGAGATGAGTGACGTCTTGAAACAGGCGTTGACCACTCAAAAGGTCAAGAATTTTAAAACCTTATAGATAAAAACAGCAACAGATCGTTGCCGTTTTTTTTTGATTCAAAAATAAATAATCTTTGCGACCGTTTAAGTAAGATATAGTACTTTTGCGAGCCTATGCTAAAGAGGATTGTCACGTTGTTTTGTGTTGTTGTGTCGCTGCCTGTGTTTGCACAACTCGGCGGCGAAGCAACCTATCAATTTCTCAATTTGGTATCTTCACCTCGTCAGGCGGCTTTGGGTGGAAAGGTCGTTACCAATTTTGATTATGATGTGGTCGGTGGTTTGTACAATCCCGCAGCAATCAATGTTGAAATGGACAATCAATTGGCTTTGAACTATTCTAGTTATCTCGGTGGTATAAGCTATGGAACTGCAGCATACGCCTACACTTGGGATCGACATGTCAACACCTTGCACATTGGGATGACCTATATCAATTACGGAAGTTTTGATGGCTATGATGTCAATGGTGTTTCGACAGGAAGTTTTACGGGCAACGAAGCTGCTCTTTCTTTTGGATACGCCTATCAAATCCCATATTCTGATTTTAGGATAGGTGCGAATGCAAAATTCATCACTTCACAACTGGAACAATATAATTCCCTTGGAGGCGCAGTCGATTTGGCGGGAATGTACATCAACGAGCGTTTGGAATTTCAGGCAGCTGTGGTCGTACGGAACCTTGGGACACAATTCACGACCTACGCAGGTCTACAGGAAAAATTGCCTTTGGAGGTTGATTTTGGAATGTCGCAAACCCTTGAGAACGTTCCCATTCGTTGGCATTTGACCTTTGAGAATTTGCAGAAATGGCCAATCGGTGTTTCAAATCCTGCAAGGGCCACGACCGATTTGGACGGTAACCAAACCGAAGAAAAAGTTGGGTTTTTGAATGAAACGTTGAGACATACCATTTTGGCAGCGGAATTGTTTCCGGAAAAAGGTTTTAGTTTGAGAATTGGTTATAACTTTAGAAGGGCAGAGGAGTTGCGTATTGTTGATCAACGGAATTTTTCAGGATTGTCCTTTGGAATAGGCCTCAAATTGAACAAAATGCGTTTCAGTTATTCACATGCAAGATATAATGGTGCGGCAAACACTAGCTTTTTTGGGCTTCAAATTGATTTGAGATAAACTAAAGATTTCCTCCAGATGGATTTCGGGATTTACGGAAAAATAATATGAACAGTATTACCATCGCCATAGACGGATATTCCTCAACAGGAAAAAGCACAGTTGCCAAACAATTGGCAAAAGCTCTGGGCTATGTCTATGTCGATTCAGGGGCGATGTATCGTGCCGTAACCTTGTTCGCGATGCATAATGACTTTATAAATGAAAAGTTCTTTGATTGGGAAAAATTGATTGACAAATTACATGACATTCATGTCTCATTCAAGTTCAATGAAGAAGTTGGTTTCGCAGAAGTCTATTTGAATGGAAGAAATGTTGAAAAGGACATTCGCACTTTGGAAGTTTCCAATTTTGTGAGTCCAGTTGCGGCGATTTCTGAAGTTCGAAGAATGCTGGTAAAACAACAACAGAAAATGGGCAAAAACAAAGGTGTTGTGATGGATGGCCGAGATATCGGAACCGTTGTTTTCCCTGAAGCCGAATTGAAAATCTTTATGAATGCTTCAGCCGAAACGAGAGCCAAACGTCGCTATCACGAACTATTGGATAGGGATGAGGATGTGAGTTATGATGAGGTACTACATAATGTCATTTCCCGAGATGACATCGATACGTCCCGAAATGATTCGCCCTTGAAGAAGGCAGAAGACGCCATAGAATTCGATAATTCTGATTTGTCCGAAGAAGAGCAATTTCAAACCTTATATGGTTTAGCAAAAAAAGCCATTCGCGACCACGCATGAAAAAAGCGACCCTAAAGTCGCTCTAATCAAGAAGTCAATTAAGATTTTTATTCATTCGGAATGATTAATTCCTGATTTGGATGAATCATATTTGGATCCTTAAGGATATCGGTATTCGCTTGAAAGATTTTTTGATATTTATTTGGATCACCATAATATTGCTTTGAAATCTTGCTCAAGGTCTCTCCACTTTTTACAGTATGTCTTGCGTAAACTGAAGAATCAGCCACTTTAATGTCCGCCTGAATGTCATTTGGGTTGTCACCACCGATGGCTTTTATTTGATCCCAAAGGAGATTTTTATCGTATGGTGTCTTTGCAGTTCCATTGATTTTAAGGACGCCATTTTCTTCCTTCACATCACCATTTTGAATGTTGAGTTGTTGACCCAAATCCAAAACCTTTTGATATTTTGATTTTACCATGATATTTATAGTTTTTAAAGTTAATATATTTATTATCCTAAAGATACCATTTTAGCATTACAAAATTTTCAAATATCCTGCATTTTAACAAATATTTAAAGAGATTTTGGTATTGGCAACACATCAACTAATTATTTGCTAATCATTTATAATTATTGTATTTTTGCACTCCTTTTAGCGAAATCTTGGAAAGATAAGAGGAATGAAAAACAAAAACAATAACACTTCTGTGTGTTGTTCGCTTAAAATCTTCCAGAACATACAGAATACAAATAAGTATTCAGCAAATGTCTGAAAAAGAAACAAAACAAGCAGAAGTAGAAGCTACTGAAGCACAAGAAACAGCAGTTGAAACTGCAGCTGTAGAAACTACAGAAAAAGAAACTGCAGAGACCGAAACTACAGAGTCAGGAACTGCAAAAGCAGAAACTTCTAAAGAAGTAACTGAAGTAACAGAAACTACAGAGGCAGAAACTGCCAAATCAAAAACTGCCAAAACAGAAACTGCTAAAGCAGAACCTACCAAAGCAGAAACAAAAGAAAAAGAGACTATAGAAGCAGAAACTTCCAAAATGGAAACTGTCGAAGCAGCAACTATAGAAACAAAAACTTCAACAGCAGAAAAAACGACAGAAGAAGCTTCGAAATCAAAAATCTCGGAAGCACAGTCAAATCCTAAAAAATTCCTAGAAGAATTTAACTGGCATAACTACGAAGAAGGTATTGAGCAGGTTGATGACAAAAAATTACAGGAATTTGAAGAATTGGTTTCCAAAAATTTCGTGGATACATTGGATGATGAAGTTGTAGAAGGTGAAGTGATCCATATCAGCGATCGTGATGCTATCATCGATATCAACGCAAAATCAGAAGGTGTTATTTCATTGAACGAATTCCGTTACAATCCAAACCTTAAAGTAGGTGATAAAGTTGAAGTATTGATCGATGTTCGTGAAGATGCAACAGGTCAATTAGTATTGTCCCACAGAAAAGCGAGAGTTATTAAGGCTTGGGATCGTGTGAACAATGCGCATGATACAGGCGAAATCGTAAACGGATTTGTAAAATGCCGAACTAAAGGAGGAATGATTGTTGACGTATTTGGCATTGAAGCATTCTTACCTGGGTCTCAAATCGATGTGAAACCAATTAGGGATTACGATCAATATGTGAACAAAACAATGGAATTTAAAGTTGTGAAAATCAACCACGAATTCAAAAATATCGTTGTGTCTCACAAAGCATTGATCGAAGCAGATATTGAAGAACAGAAAAAAGAAATCATCAGTCAACTTGAAAAAGGTCAAGTATTGGAAGGTGTTGTAAAAAACATAACCTCTTACGGTGTGTTTATCGACCTTGGTGGCGTTGACGGTTTGATCCATATTACAGACCTTTCCTGGTCACGTATCAATCATCCTAATGAAATCGTTGATTTGGACCAAAAATTGAATGTGGTTATCCTTGATTTTGATGAAGATAAATCGAGAATCCAACTAGGTTTGAAACAATTGAACAAACATCCTTGGGAAGCTTTGGGTGATAGCGTGAAAATTGGTGACAAAGTAAAAGGAAAAGTTGTGG
>JBDSFP010000299.1:0-2910 GCA_039919415.1 Aquaticitalea sp.
TTAGCCTATTTTGGCTTACAAGTTATTAATCAAAATCCGCGTCCAGGAATCAAAGCCATTATCGCTCAAGTCAAAAAGAAAGAACTCACAATTACTGACGTTGTCTTCATTGTCGCGCCACGAATTAACGCGGCAGGACGCATGAAGCATGGAAATCATGCCGTGACGCTTTTAACGGAAATCGATTTTGAACAAGCCGTTATTTATGCAGCAGGAATTGAACAATTCAATTCCGACAGAAAAGAAGCTGACCAACAAATCACGCGCGAAGCATTATTACAGATTGAAGCAAAGGAGGAGCAAGAACGTTTTACATCTGTCGTATATCAAGAGACTTGGCATAAAGGCGTGATTGGCATCGTTGCCTCTCGTTTGATAGAAACCTATTACAGACCAACTTTGGTGTTTACAAAAAGTGGCGATAAACTCGCAGCTTCTGCTCGTTCTGTATCGGGATTTGATGTATATAATGCGTTGGAAGCCTGCGCCGAACATATCGAACAGTTTGGAGGTCATAAATATGCCGCTGGACTGACCTTGAAAGCAGAAAATTACGAAGCCTTCAAGCAAGCCTTCGAAGATGAAGTTTCTAAAACGATTGATAAATCCTTATTGACACCAGAAATCCGAATTGATGCTCAAATAGATTTAAAAGATGTTACACCAAAATTTTATCGCATTCTGAAACAATGTGCTCCGTTTGGGCCTGGAAATATGACACCAATCTTTATGACCGACAATTTAAAGGACACAGGTTATGGCAAATGTGTAGGGGAAGAAGATAAACATTTACGCATCACAGTCGTTCAACCCAAAACCGAAAAAATAGTTGCGATTGGATTTGATTTGGGTTATAAATGCGATTTGATTTCAGATAGAAAATGCTTTAAAGCAGTTTACTCCATTGATGAGAATGAATGGAATGGACAAGTGAACTTGCAGTTGAAGTTGAGGGATATTAAAGAGTGATAATCTCGAGGTCAAAACCCTATTAGTTAAACTTTGGTATTTTTGATTTTAAAATAAAACTAAAATTAGAAACATCACTATTTTAGATTTCGACAAAAAACTATAATAAGAGCGGTTCTTATTATAAATTTGCAAGACCTTTCAGTCCAGAAGCGTCGAGACTGAAAGGTTTGTCTTTCAAAATCAATCTGAAAATTTGATGTCAAACGAACAAAAACCAATCAAAAAAGACCCATACGCTGCCTTGCGTATCAAAGAATTCAACATTTTTTTATTAGTACGTTTTTGCTTGGTATTTGCATGGTCCATGCAGTTTATCATCATTGAATGGGAAGTGTACAGCATTACTAAAAATCCATTATCACTTGGTATTATTGGGTTGATGGAAGTCATTCCAGCATTATCGATGGCACTTTTTGCAGGTCATATTGTCGACCAAAAGGAAAAGCGTGGACTTCTTATGAAATGTATCATTGGATTTTCTGTCATTAGTTTAGGACTTTTTCTTTTGACTTGGCCAAAAGTGGTTTCCGGATGGTCAACAGATACCGTTTTGTATGGCATTTATTTCTTGGTGTTTTTAGGAGGTTTGGTAAGAGCTTTTATCGGGCCAACAGTTTTTTCGTTGATTGCCTTGATCGTACCAAAAAAACTCTATCCAAATGCAGCCACTTGGAGCAGTTCAACTTGGCAAATAGCTTCTGTGGTTGGACCAGCTTTGGCAGGATTATCCATCGGTTGGATTGGTGTGCATTGGTCCATGTGTTTGGTTTTTGGCTTTGCACTTTTTGCATTGCTTAATTTATTGAGAATTCCGGAAAAACCAATTTTAAATCCGAAAATCGGTGAGCCTATATTTGAAAGTTTGAAAGAAGGGATTAAATATGTATATAGGACAAAAGCCATTTTTGGTGCCATTACATTGGATATGATTGCGGTACTTTTTGGAGGTGCCGTAGCATTATTGCCGATTTTTGCACAGGATATTCTAAAGGTGGGTTCAGAAGGTTTTGGGGTCTTGAGGGCAGCACCCGCCGTTGGCGCATTTTTAACGATGTTGGTCACGGCTTACATCCCCATCAGTAAAAATGCCGGCATGAAATTATTGGCGGCTATTTTTGGATTCGGAATTTGTATCATCGTCTTCGGATTGTCTTCCATCTTTTGGATTTCGGTGTTGGCCCTGTTTTTTAGTGGTGTGACCGACGGCGTGTCGATGGTCATTCGCCAAACCATATTACAGCTCAAAACACCTGACCACATGAGAGGTCGTGTGGCTTCGGTTAATAGTATGTTTGTGGGTTCTTCCAACGAATTGGGAGCCTTCGAAAGTGGCGTGACCGCCAAATTAATGGGAACTGTCACTGCTGTGGTTTTTGGTGGCGTCATGACTTTAATAACTGTTGTTACCACTGGAATTGCATTACCTTCATTCAGAACATTGGATTTGAGAAAAGATATGGAAGAGCACGAGAAGGAATCTTAAAATATTAGTTTGCGAAAATCTGCGAGCTGCGGGAGAAAACCAATGCTCTGTCTTTAAGAATCCGCGGATTTTCTCGGATTGGAATCGAATTGGAATTTAAAAAGTTTTCAACTCAAAATTGTTCCCATCAAACACTCCATAGGTATAATACGAAATCCAATCCCCAAGATTGATATAGGTTGACTTGTCATTCAGTTTGATTTCCAAAGGCAAATGACGGTGTCCAAAAACAAAATAATCAGAATGTTGTGTTTCCAGTTTTTTCCTTGAATATTGTACCAGCCATTCACTATCGTCACCCAAAAATTTGGCATCTTCGTCTCCGGAAATCAATTTGTTTTTCACGCTCATATATTGCGCCAGTTTAACGCCAAAATCGGGATGTAACCACCTGAAAAACCATTTTGACAATGGATTGGTAAACACTTTCTTCATTCGCTTGTAGCCTTTGTCAT
>JBDSFP010000312.1:0-4122 GCA_039919415.1 Aquaticitalea sp.
TAAAAGATGAAGATGGTAAATTTGAATTGACCAAAACAGGCTATTTTCTGAATTACAACAAAACAGTGGAAGTCAATCTGAATTTCACCAACGACGTGTGCTATCAAGGATTGTTTCACTTGAATGAGGCCATCAAAACTGGAAAACCGGAAGGTCTAAAGGAACTTGGCGATTGGGAAACCATATATGACGGATTATCACAATTGACACCAGAAGTCCAGAAATCATGGTTTGAATTTGACCATCACTATTCCGATGGAATTTTTGAAGAAACGTTGCCGCGCGTGTTTAAACATCATCCGAAAATACTCTATGATATTGGCGGAAATACTGGAAAATTTGCTTTGCAATGTTTTAATTATGATGAAAAGGTTGCCATCCATATTTTTGATTTGCCAGGTCAGCTTCAAAAGGCGTTGTCAAACATAAAAAAAGCTGGGTTTGACCATCGCATCGTCGGCCACGAAATCAATTGGCTTCACGATAATCCCTTCATTCCAAAAGGAGCTGATGTGATTTGGATGAGCCAGTTTTTGGATTGCTTTTCTGAAGTCGACATTATCAACATCCTAAAAACCTGTGTGGTTTCCATGAATCCCGAAACGGAACTCATCATCATTGAAACCTTTACGGACAGACAAAAATTCGACAATGCTAAATTTGTCTTGGAAGCAACGTCCTTGTATTTTACAGTTATGGCGAATGGCAACAGCAAAATGTACAATTCTGTCCTTTTTAAGGAATTGATTGCAAAAGCCGGATTAAAAATCACGGAAGACAATACCATTGGGGAATTTCACACGATGTTGGTCTGTAAAAAATAGATGCTTTTGAATAATAAGCTGTTCGTATCAACTTTTTGTCACATCAAAAACAATACAATTTCTTTGAATGGAACTCCCTTGTTTTCTAATGATGTTGAACAGTTTTCAAGTTTCATCAAGTCTGCAGCAAACCATTTGAATACGGATTATCCTAAATTCTTCAAAATGGATAATTTGAGTAAATTGGCATTCTTGGCTGCAGATGTTTTATTAAAAGACCAGCAAGAAAAAAGTCAGGACATTGCCATCCTGTTGTCCAACCGGGCTTCGAGTTTGGATACTGACCGAAAATATCAAGCTTCCATTTCCGCTAAAGAAAATTACTATCCAAGTCCTTCCGTTTTTGTTTATACTTTGCCCAATATTTGCATTGGCGAAATCAGTATCAAGCATCAACTGCATTCGGAAAGTGGTTTTTTTGTTAGCCAACAATTTGATCCCGAACCGCTCCACCTCAACTCGGATTATTTACTAAAAAACGATAAGGCAGAAAAAGTGCTCTGTGGTTGGGTCGATTTTGATGACAATAATTACGAAGCTTTCTTATATTTGGTGTCAGAAAATGGTAAGTTTGCACATTCGCCCAATGTGATTTCAAGATTATATCATGTTAAATAAATGTCCCAAATGACTGAATTAAAAAACGAACTCAAAGAAAAAATCATAGAAATATTAAATTTGGAAGATCTTTCCGTATCCGACATTGCAGACAACGATGCGCTTTTTGGCGACGGTCTCGGTCTCGATTCCATAGATGCCTTGGAATTGATTGTGATGCTCGACAAAGACTTTGGAATCCAGTTGACCGACCCAAAGGAAGGCAAGGAAATCTTTAGATCCATTTCCGTTTTAGCAGATTATATTGCCGAACACAGAACAAAATAAGGCCCAAAAATGCGTCGCCATTACTGGAATGGGAATCATTTCGGCCATTGGCAACACGCTTGAAGAGAACAAAAAATCCTTGTTGTCTTCCACTTCTGGAATTGGGGATTTATTATATATCAAATCGAAACAAGCCTCCAAAATTAAGGTGGGCGAAGTAAAATTATCGAATGCTGATTTCATCGCCCAACTTCGACTTCCAACCGAAAACAATTTTACACGGACTGCTTTATTGGGATTGGTGGCTGCGAAAGAAGCGATTGCAAATTCAAAAATTACAAAAATTGAAGAATTCAGGACGGGGTTTATCTCGGCAACTTCTGTTGGCGGCATGGACAAAACAGAAATCTATTTTAAAGATTTCCAAACCAAACCATCAAGCCAAAAACACATCGCAAGTCATCATGCAGGTGATAGCACACAGAAGATTGCCGATGCCTTGGGAATTAATGGTTTTGTGACTACGGTAAGTACCGCTTGTTCTTCTGCAGCCAACGCTATTATGATGGGTGCAAGACTGATAAAAGCAGGAAAATTGGATCGTGTGATTGTCGGCGGAACTGATGCCTTAAGCAAATTTACTATCAACGGATTTAAAACTTTGATGATTCTGTCCGATGAAGCATGTTCGCCTTTTGACGCCAACAGAAAAGGATTGAACCTTGGCGAAGCCGCAGCATATTTGGTTCTCGAGTCCGAAGCAATTGTGAATCTTCAAAACAAAAAAGTTGTGGCATATCTCACAGGCTACGGAAATGCAAACGATGCGTTCCATCAAACCGCATCCTCCGAAACTGGCGAAGGTGCCTATTTAGCCATGCAAAAAGCATTGAAAGTTGCCAATTTACAACCTTCCAAAATCGATTATATCAATGCCCACGGAACGGCAACTTCCAACAATGACTTATCGGAAAGTGTTGCCATAAATCGCATTTTTGGACATAATGTTCCGGATTTCAGTTCCACAAAAGCATTTACCGGACATACCTTGGCTGCTGCTGGAGCGATTGAAGCGGTGTTTTCAGTCATTGCGCTTCATGAGCAAACTTTATTTCCAAATCTTCACTTTCAAACGAAAATTCCAGAAACAGGATTGCAACCTATTACGAAGTTGAGGCAACAGAACATCGAGCATGTGCTCTCCAATTCTTTTGGGTTTGGCGGCAATTGTTCCACTTTGATTTTCTCGGAAGCTTGAAACCTGTTTATATCCATAGCGCTGTGTCCATTTCGGCTCAAAGAACATTTGAGTCTGAAGTTTTGCTTTCGGAATTGATTGAAATTTCTGGTAAAAAAGTGGAGGCAATCCATCCCAATTATAAGGATTATATATCGACAATGGCCTTGCGACGCATGGCTACAGGTGTAAAAATGGGTGTGGCAACTTCCAAAAAAGCCCTTCAAGAAGCAAACATTTCAAATATTGATGCTATTCTGACGGGCACAGGTATGGGATGTATTGAAGACACCGAAAAATTCCTAAATGCGATTATCTCGAGTGAAGAAGAATTCTTGACACCAACCTCCTTCATTCAATCCACGCATAACACCGTTGGTGCACAAATCGCCTTGGAATTAAATTGCAATGCCTACAACAATACCTATGTTCACGGTGCACTGTCATTTGAATCGGCGTTGATTGATGCGCAATTACTGATTCAACAGGATGAGGCCAACACTATTTTGGTCGGTGGCATTGATGAACTGGGAACAGAGTTTGTGGATGCTCTGCGTATGATAGAAGACCAAACCCCAGAAGGCATAGCAGTTCCTATTGGAGAAGGCGCATCATTTTTCATCTTGTCTTCAGAAAAAGAAAATCAAGGTGTTGAACTTTTGGATATGGAAACCTTTAGTCAACTCAAAAGGGATTCGATACAGGAAAAATTGAATGCCTTTTTGACAAGAAACCACCTGAAACATTCCGAAATTGATGTCTTGATTTTAGGCAACAATGGAGATTCATTTGACGATTACTATACTGAATTGAAAGCTGATTTTTCAAATGAAATAGCTACAATTGACTATAAAAAATTCTGTGGCGAATTTTATACTGCTTCTGCTTTTGGTCTGTATCTGGGATACACGATTTTGAAATCACAAATAATTCCTCAGGATTTGATTCGAAATAAAATATCCAACAGACCTCCTAAAACTCTACTTTTATATAATCAATTTAAAGGTCGGGACCATAGTTTTATCTTGTTGACATTATGCTAAACGTCAAATACATCATTTGGACAGCTCTTCTAATTTTGGGATTGCTTCTCATCTGTGAGCCATTTATATATATTTCGATTTGGTGGTATGTGTTGCTGTTTTTGATTGTTTTTTGGGTAATTCTGATTGGCAGTTTCTCTATGAGTTGGGGATTTTTCCTAAAAGCTTTTACGCGCAATCCAATAACTATAGG
>JBDSFP010000332.1:0-4144 GCA_039919415.1 Aquaticitalea sp.
GTCATCAATCCAAAACGAACCGTTCCGAGATCCATTCTAATCAGTATTTCTGCAGTTGTAATTATTTATATTCTGATACAATCCGTTTCACAAGGTGTCTTGGGAAAAGATATCGTTAATTTTCAAGCTGCGCCTTTGGCAGAAACTGCCAAAGTGGTGTTTGGACCTGTTGGCTATATCATTTTGATTGTAGGTGCCAGCATTTCCATGTTCGGGTTCTTAAGTGGAGAATTGCTCAATGTTCCAAGAGCTTTGTATGCCTTGGCGAAGGATAACGTGATTCCCTTAAAAGCATTGGCAAAAATCCATAAAAAGTTCGCCACACCATATATCGCCATCATCGTATATGCTGCGATTGGTTTTATCATTGCAGCAACTGGAAGTTTTGAAAAATTGGTGGTCATTGCAACCAGCGCTGTCCTGATTCTTTATTTTGGCGTGGCTATGTCTGTCATCAAATTAAGGAGCAAACAGAAGACAGAGCCAGAAGAATTCAAAATTCCCGGTGGATGGACAGTTCCCATTTTGGCGATGTTGACTATCATCTATTTTCTTTCAAACCTTTCAAAAAATGAAATGATTGGCACTGTGATATTCATTGGAATCTTGAGTTTGATTTTTGGAATCATGAGATTTTTGAAAAAGAAAAAGCTGTGATAAAAATCTTTAGAAATATCCAGCAAAACCTTGTAGTTGAAAATCGCTTTTCAAAATATCTTCTCTACGCCATTGGAGAAATCATCCTCGTGGTCATTGGACTGTTTCTGCTCTTGCGAACTCTGAACATTTATGGTGATTTAGTACCTTGGTCAATGCAAGCAACAACCACCAAAACTATTATTTCCTTTTTTAATGTGACCAAATATCCACCTTCAATGTTGTACCTGTGTATTCCAATGGGACCAGCTTTGTTGTTTCTATGCCCGTTTGAAACCACCAAAAACAAGTTGACAAATTTCTTCTTGGTCTTCGGTCGTGTGCCTTTGTTCTATTATTTTCTGCATGTACTTGTAATACATATTTTTGCTATCGTTGGCAAGTTGATTTTTAAAGGAAATTGGCAAGATATCATATTGAGCGCTGAAGGTTTTCAGAATGGAAATCTCGCAACTTATGGATATTCACTTATCATTGTTTACATAATTTGGATTGGCATTGTGCTTTTCCTCTATCCTATCTGCAAAAAATACATGGTTTACAAAGCCGAAAATAAAGACAAATGGTGGTTGAGCTATTTGTAATCATACGCTCCAAAAAAAATAGATATCAATAGCCATTCAGTCTTGTTTATATATTTATGTACCTTTAATAATTCACATTAATTAGCAAAACCAACCTTATGAAATCAAAGCTTAATGAACACACAATCACCAATCGAAATGGTCTGCACAAAACACTTAAAATCTTTCTGTTTAGTTTTCTTATTTTTTGTTTAAATCTACAAGCCCAAAAACGAAATAAAACAAAGGAAGCATCTAAAATCTCAGTCATCGATTCTATGTTCAATAACTTGAAATTTCGGAATATTGGTCCCTTCCGAGGTGGACGAAGCGTGGCTTCGACTGGAGTTGTAGGTCAACCACATACATTTTATATGGGTTCCGTAGGAGGTGGTGTTTGGAAAACAACAGATGACGGCATCACTTGGAAGAATGTATCAGATGGTTTCTTTGAAACTGGAACCGTTGGTGCCATTGCGGTTTCTGAAAGTGATTCCAATGTTGTAGTAGTTGGGATGGGCGAACATGCAGCTCGGGGTGTCATGACCTCTATGGGTGATGGCGTTTATAAATCTACAGATGCTGGTAAAACTTGGAAACACATTGGTTTGGAGAAATCACGACATATTTCAGATGTAATTATCCATCCAAATAATCCCGATGTTATGTATGTGACGGCTCAAGGTGCACAATATGCCCCTTCAGAAGATCGCGGTGTATATCGCTCAACCGATGGCGGAAAAACTTGGAATAATATATTATCTGTCAATGGTACTACTGGGCCTTCTTCCCTATCCATGGATATGAACAACCCACGGATTTTGTACGCTTCCATGTGGCAACACCAACGCTTTCCTTGGACCATGGAATCTGGTGGAGAGCATTCAGGTTTATACAAATCGACTGATGGAGGCGATACCTGGGATAAAATGAAAAAAGGCTTGCCAAAGGCTTTTGGTAAATCAGGTATTTCAGTATCGAGAGCCAACTCTGAACGCGTCTATGCAGTCATTGAAGCTGAAGACAAAGAAGGTGGTGTGTATCGTTCGGACGATGCAGGAAAAACATGGAAACAAATAAATTCTGAACGTGTTAATATCACTCGCTCGTGGTATTATATGGAGATTTTTGCAGATTCGCAAAATGAAGATATCGTTTATGTCTTGAATGCTCCGGTCATGAAATCCATTGATGGCGGTAAAAGCTTTTCAAATATTGCTGTGCCCCATGGCGATAATCATCACCTTTGGATCAATCCACAAGACAATGCTTCATTAATTAATTCCAATGACGGAGGTGCCAATATTTCACATAATGGAGCACAAAGTTGGAGTACCCAAGAAAACCAACCAACGGCGCAATTCTATCGTGTGATAACCGATAATCAAGTGCCTTACTTCGTGTATGGTGGACAGCAGGACAATTCGGCGATTGCTATAGCGAGTAGAACCAATGGAGGTGGAATAGAATGGAAAGATTGGTATTCAGTAGCTGGAGGTGAAAGTGCTTTTATAGCATTTGACCCAAACAATCCAGATGTTGTTTACGGTGGAACTTACCAAGGGAACATTAGTGTATGGACAAAAGCCTCAAACGAACAAAAGTCAATTAAACAATATCCAGAGTTAGGATTAAGTGTAGAACCCAAAGATTCTAAATATCGCTACAATTGGAATGCGCCTCTTATAACGTCTCCGCATAATCGAAGCACAATTTATCATGCCGGGAATGTGGTATTCAAATCAACAAATGAAGGAATGAGTTGGACGACCATAAGCCCAGACCTCACTAAAGATGAAAAAGAAAAACAGGGTCCAGGCGGCGGCCCTTACACCAATGAAGCGGCAGGTGGAGAAAATTACAACACCATTACAGCAATGGTAGAATCGCAACATGAAGAAGGCGTACTCTATGCAGGCACCGATGATGGTTTATTGCATATCACTAAAAATGGCGGACAAAGTTGGACGAATATTGCGCCAAAATCTATTCCTGACGGCATTATCAATAGTATTGATGTTTCAGAACACGATCCAGCAACTGCCTATGTTGTAGTGATGCGATACAAATCGATGGATTTAAATTCATATATATTTAAAACTACCGACTATGGCCAGTCTTGGACCAAAATCGTCAATGGAATTGATGGTCCACAAACGTTCGCCAGAGTGGTAAGAGCAGATAAAAAACAAAAAGGATTGCTCTATGCAGGCACAGAAACAGGACTTTATATATCAACCGATGATGGCGCTTTTTGGCAAAAATTGCAATTGGGTTTACCTATTGTACCCATTAATGATTTGGTCATCCATGATAACGACTTGGTAGCTGCTACTGCTGGAAGAGGCTTTTGGATATTTGATGATCTGGGAGGTCTTCAAAATATATCGGCCAATAAAAAAGCGATTCAGATTTTTAAACCAAAAGACACCTATCGCATCTTTGGAGGAAGTATCGATACATCTACACCTGGTTTAGGACAAAACCCAAAACAAGGTGTCACCTTCGATTATTATTTAGAAAAAGCTCTTGACTCATTGGAATTAAAACTGGAAGTTTTGGAACAGAATAAGGTCATAAGAACTTATACCAACCAAAAATCAAAGGATTTCAAATCATGGCCAGGTGGACCATCAGCTCCAGAAGTGTTACCTTCAAAAAAAGGATATAACCGTTTTACTTGGAATTTTGAAAGAGATCCATTGCCTTCAATTGACAACATATTTTTACTCGGCGGTAATAGTGGTTCACGTGTTGCACCAGGAAGTTATACTTTAAGATTGACTTTGGAAGGCAACAATTCCGAAACTGAAGTGACCATTCTTCCCAATCCTTCTATACAAGCAACTGCACAAGATTTTGAAGCGCAACAAACGATGCTCGCCACGATTGAAAGTACTGTCAAAGACATGCACGAGTCGGTC
>JBDSFP010000338.1:0-3716 GCA_039919415.1 Aquaticitalea sp.
TTGTTTATTGGGTGCTGAAGAATTCGGTTTTGCAACCGCACCTTTGGTCGCTTCCGGCTGCATCATGATGCGCGTGTGTCATTTGAATACCTGTCCCGTCGGGATTGCAACCCAAAATCCAGAACTGCGTAAAAAATTCAAGGGAAAACCCGAGCATGTGGTCAACTTTATGTATTTCGTCGCGCAAGAATTATGTGAGATTATGGCTGAATTGGGCTTCCGAACTGTAGATGAGATGGTCGGCCAGGTACAGAAACTTAATCGCAACAAAACCATCGACTTCTACAAATCAAATGGGTTGGATTTATCGCCGATTTTGCATCAGGTTTTGGTACCAGAAGGCACTAAATTATACAATACAGAAAAGCAAAATCACGATTTGGAAAAAGCGTTGGATTTTGAAATCATTCGTCGAGCGCATCCAGCCATTTTTAGAAAGGAAAAAACCGTTTTGGAATCTAAAATCAACAATCGAGACCGTGCGTTTGGTGCTATTTTAAGCAATGAAATTTCCAAGATTTATGGTTCACAAGGACTTCCAGAAAATACCTTGAAAATCAATTTCACAGGTTCGGCAGGTCAAAGCTTTGGTGCTTTTGCAACTAAAGGCTTGACACTTGTTATTAACGGTAATTCCAATGATTACTTGGGCAAAGGACTTTCTGGAGCGAAATTAGTCGTGAAAGTTCCTGATACATCCACACTCATTCCAGAAGACAATGTCATTATTGGCAATGTTGCTTTTTACGGCGCGACTTCTGGCGAAGCTTATATCAATGGAAAAGCTGGTGAACGGTTTTGTGTTCGAAATTCGGGGGTTACGGCTGTCGTGGAAGGTATCGGCGACCATGGTTGTGAATACATGACTGGAGGAATAGCGGTCATTCTCGGAGAAGTTGGAAGGAATTTTGGAGCAGGTATGAGTGGCGGAATTGCATATGCCTATGATGTGAATGGCACGTTTAAAAATCATTGCAATCTGGAAGGTTTAAATTTGGAACCCGTTTCTGAAAACGAAGATGTGAAGGAATTGAAACAATTTGTAGAGAATCATTACAATGCCACTTTGAGTCCGTTGGCACAACGAATTCTAGAAAATTGGCAAACTCAATTGCCTAAATTCATTAAAGTCTTGCCTGAAGAATATAAACAAGCACTTATCAGAATAGAACAGGAAGACTTTGTAGAGCAATAGGATTATGGGAAAGATAACAGGATTTTTAGAATATGACCGCGTCGATGAACCTTATGTAAAAGTTGAAACACGACTTCAAAACTATAAGGAATTCACGATTCCGCTGGAAGAAAATAAATTGAAAGACCAAGGAGCGCGTTGTATGGATTGTGGCATCCCCTTTTGTCATAGTGGCTGTCCACTGGGCAATCTCATTCCGGATTTTAATGACAAAGTATATAAAGGACGTTGGAAGGAAGCCGCACAGATTTTACACGCTACCAATAATTTTCCCGAATTTACGGGTCGTTTGTGTCCAGCACCTTGCGAAGAAGCCTGCGTACTGGGGATTAATGAAGACCCAGTAACGATTGAAAATATCGAAAAAAACATAGCCGAAATTGCTTTCAAGGAAGGTTGGGTCATCGCACATCTGCCAAAATTCAGAACTGGAAAAAAAGTTGCCGTGATAGGCTCGGGACCGGCAGGATTGGCCGCCGCACAACAATTGAACCGAGCGGGACATGAAGTTACCGTCTTTGAAAGAGATGCCAAAGTTGGTGGTTTGTTGCGATACGGCATACCTGATTTTAAGATGGAAAAACACATCATTGATAGGCGCATCGCTATTTTGGAAGAAGAAGGCATTGAATTCAAAACCAATTCACATGTGGGCGAGAATGTGAGTGTCGAAACCATAAAGGCCGATTTTGATGCGGTTTTGCTTTCGGGTGGTGCGACCGTTAGAAGAGGCATTCCAATCAAAGGAAATCATTTAAGGGGAATCCATCAAGCGATGGATTTTCTAAAGTTAAACAATCAACATGTGGATGGACTTGTCGGATTTGAAGATTTAATTTCCGCAAAATATAAAAATGTCATTGTCATTGGTGGAGGCGACACAGGGTCTGATTGTATTGGGACGAGCAACCGTCATGGTGCAAAAACGGTCACAAATTTTGAAATTTTAAGCAAACCATCTGAAGGACGTCCTGCACATCAACCTTGGCCGTATTGGCCGATGCGATTGAAAACGACTTCATCTCACAAGGAAGGTGTCGAACGTTTTTTTAGTGTTTCAACCAAGGAATTTTTAGGAGATAAAAACGGGAATTTAACAGGTCTAAAAACCGTTGAGGTCGAGTGGATTTTTAAGGAAAGCGAACGCCCAGAATTAAAGGAACTTCCGAATTCCGAAAAATTGTGGGAATGCGATATGGTTTTGCTGGCACTTGGGTTCACAGGTGCAGAAAAAACATTGGCCGATCAATTCGGATTGGAAATGGATTTTAGGACCAATATCAAAGCAAATACGAAAGATTACGCCACAAATGTTCCCGGAATTTTTGCCGCAGGCGACATGCGCCGAGGACAGTCATTGATTGTTTGGGCCATTTCGGAAGGTCGACAAGCGGCACATCATTTGGATGCCTATTTGATGGGACGTTCTAATTTACCGTTAAAGGATGATAATGATTTGCCGAGAATATAATTCTAAATAATATTAGGAATCCAAAAAAACGTTTCCCATATTTGCATAACAAATGAACAATAATAGTTTAAATATCGTTTCAATTATTAGCATTGTGATTAGCTCACGATGATAAGGAACGGTACACTAAAAATTCAATATAAATTAGAGCCTTCCACAACCGGAAGGTTTTTTTAATTTTAAGAAAATGAAAACACAAGCGATCATCATTATTATTCATGTCATTGTGAACTCTACATGAGTTGATGCAGAACGCTGTTTTTAAAACCTAAAGCCTGTATCAATCGAGATTCAGGCTTTTTTATTACAAAAATTATTCATTTTGAACATCACATGAATTTGGGTTTAATCAATTGAAAAACAATTAAATAACAACAAAATATATGAAGTGGCTTTAATCCATAGTAGAGTAATCCAATCTTGAACCAAGCACAAAAAATTAATTTAGAACCTTATAACCAATATCAGTATGTATTTTAACGAACAAAGCACCATCTACCACAACGGTAAATTTCTACACCCAAATGAACCAAACATTGGGTTATATGGCCAATCCCTGCACTATGGCAACGGGGTTTTTGAAGGCATCAGGTCTTACAAAACCAAACAGGGCGCAAAAATTTTCAAAGCTGAAGACCATTACAAACGCTTACAATATGGCGCACAGGTCATGGGCATTCCATTTGATTTTTCAATTAAGGAATTAGTGGACATCACGTACGAATTATTGGAGAAAAACAAGTTCCAGGATGCTTACATCCGTCCATTGATTACAACTGGCTCGGATATGAGCTTGAAAACATCTTTAGAATCCAACTTGACCATCCAATGTTGGGAATGGGGAAAATATATGGGCGACCGCTTGCTGAAAGTGAGAACCTCCTCTTTTGAACGACCGAACCCAAAATCATGTTTTGTGGAAGCAAAGGTCACAGGGCATTACATTAACTCCGTTTTATCCACCAATGAAGCCAAAAATTCAGGATATGATGAGGCTTTATTGCTCGATATGTATGGGAATGTGGCTGAATGTTCTGGTGCCAATATATT